>NZ_JAGGQY010000018.1:0-275728 GCF_018613105.1 Bacillus sp. ISL-77 | reverse complement strand
ATGGTAAAATGTGGAGTTTTGTGATACTCCTTTATTTCACTATGCCTTCACGGAGCCATAATGATCTGAACTCATTTCATTTAATCGTTAAATCCATATTAAGGGTTATGAAATCCTGCGAATAAGCGAGTATTCGTGAGAAAATCGTATTAAACTGAGGGAGTTCAATAAAAAGTAGGAAGTAGAAAGTAGAAAGTTTATAATGGTGATGTGAAGATTATTAATAATTTAGGGGTGAAATGACCTTGGAAATAGAAACAGCAAGATTAATAATAAGACCTCCAAGTATAGAGGATTTTGACGAGTATTGGGAGATGAATAACAATCCAGAGGCAAAGAAATATACAGGAGGTGTTATTACATTAAGTTACGATGAAACATTAGTTATTCATAAACAAGCGTGCGGCAAGTTTGAATCGAGTGATAATAAAGTTTTTTCTGTCATTGAGAAGTCAACAGGGAAGTATATTGGGTATTGTGGATTTAAGTATTGTGAAATACTCAATGGCACTGAAATTTGTTACGGATATAACCAAAGTGCGTGGGGAAAAGGTTATGGGCAAGAAGCAGCAAGGGCTACTTTACCATATGCCTTTGAGAAACTGAAACTTAAAACACTTGTTTCTGCGGTAAATCCTAAGAACATTGCATCCGAAAGAATTTTACAAAAAATCGGTATGCAATACGATGGACAAATTGAATGGAAAGAACAAGGTTTGGTAAACAAATATAGTTTGACATCAGATAAATATTTCAACATGGCTGCCAACGCCCTTTAGTAGTAAGAGTCCAATAAAAGAAGGTTGCGGCTATGACAGCTTTTCTTGTTCAACTAACGGGTGCTTTAATTGAATAAGAAAGTTAAAGACTGCTGAAAAAGTGGTCTTTTATTTTTTTACAATCAGAACGTATGTTTGTGTATAATAAGGATGAAGGAGATGACCTAGATGGCAATACGTGATAGAGGAAAACTTAAATGGCAGCCTGCGTCCTTTTTACCGTTAGCATTCGAGATGCAACGTCACATGTATAAGGATCAGGAGCGGCAGCCTAAGCCAATTTTAGATGATAATCAAACGGAGGAGTTTGACCTTCGCATATCTTACGCTACAGAATACAACTATGCTGTAAAACTCACGGTATGGCATGACGGATTTACTTCAGATATAACTGGCCACATTCACTACGTCGATCCTATTACGCATGAGCTCCGCATTGAAGTGAAGCCTGGCGAATTTGAACGAGTGGCATTCGGTAGTGTTGTCGGGGTGAAAGTCAAGAACTAGGAAGGAGTTGCAGGGTTTACAAAGATTAAAAACGCACGCCAAAACGCTGCAAGCATTGGTGCGCTAAGGCTGACACCATTCTTACTTATCCAAATGAGTGTACATTCTGGTATAATTGAGTTATGAACGGAGGCGCACAAATGAATCCAAATGTTACATTTTTAAACCAACAAGAGTATAAACGCTCTGATATTCACGATAGATTTGGCGGCAACAGACAACGAGGAATTGCTGCTTCAAAAAATTATCCTTTAATATTTATCTTTTCGGGTAAATCCGGTGAAAATTACGGATATGATGACGGCTGGCAAGACGAAAATACTTATTTCTACACTGGTGAAGGTCAAAATGGTAACCAGGTGTTTAAAGAAGGAAATAGAGCGCTAAGGGACCATGTTGAAAACGGAAAAGATGTACACTTATTTGAAAAAAGTGAGAAATCTGGCATGTATACCTATCAAGGCCAGTTAATATGTGTAGGCTATCACTATTTCAGCGGACCTGATGCACAAGGCTTACAACGACAAATGATTCGCTTTGAGTTCCAACGAGCGGAACATATCGTCGATGATGATGCAATAGACCAAGACACTTCCGTAACTTCAAGTGATTTAAGCGAACTTAGACGTCTTGCGACTCAAGCGGTTGCTATCGATAGAACCACGTCTACTCAAGAACGGAAAGTAATCGTCCGCAGAAGAGCCGCTGCAATTAAAAAGTACGCCCTAGTACGATCTAATGGAATATGCGAAGCTTGTAACGATTCTGCTCCGTTTAAAACGCCCGACGGGACACCATTCCTTGAAGTACATCACTTAACGAGGCTGTCTGATGGCGGTATTGATTCTCCTGAGAACGTTGCAGCAATTTGCCCTAATTGCCATCGTCGTGCTCACTATGGTAGTGACGCAGTTGAATATAATCAAAGACTTATTGAATTAACAGCGGCAAAAGAAAAGCAAGCCGTATAAGAATTGCCTCGGTATATTACCGGGGCTTTTCGTTTTGTATATCGCTAATTTTTAATGCTGCTGTCGCTTTCAGTATCGCAGATTCTTCGGTATCACCTTGTCTTTTTACGGTCTTCTTGTGTTTATGATCGGAAATAATCGCCTCGTACTTACCATCTGTTCTCCTATACGTCATTATTGTTATTTTTCCTCTTTGTATAATTTTACCGCTCATAACTTATCACCTCACCTTCTACTTCATTAACTCGGTTGAAGTTCACTGTTACCTCCGGCAAATTGCATATGTTTTGTGAATTCGGCTATCTTTTGCAATGTTTACATCCTGTTACTAGCCAGTTTGTCAGCACATAAAGCTACGGCCTATAAAAATTTTTTCAATCTTTGCGTTATTTTTTCCTATATCGACCGGAATGTATATATGAAGGACAGCTTAGGAGGAATATTATGAAACGATTTTAACAATAAAAATATTAAAATTTTTTTGCTTAGTGCGTTACAAAACTCTAGTTGAACCAGATATATGAGTGAAGTGTTTTTTTAAAAAACTTTTGCGTTACGAAAAGGGAAAGGGCAGGGCTTATATGTAAAGGCGGATTAAGAGGTGTGTTTAATTAATTGGTATTTCAAGTCATTAAAATTTTTTTTATTTTATGCGTTATTTTTTCGTTTATCAACCGGACCTTATAGGTGAGGAAATTAAGGAGGTGATTATAGATGGTTACATCAGCAACAGTTAGATCGTCAGGGCTAATATAAACTTGAGTCAAGTTGAATTAGCAAAGCGGATGGGGGGAGTCCTGGTTCGGTATCTGCAGTAGAAAGTGGTAGGAACAGAGTACGTCTGAATTTGCAAAGAAGTATAAACGAGCAGTGGGAATTACGGATGCCGTTTTGATCGATATTCAATATCTGCAGCAAAAGTTAATTGAGTCATAGAATACAAGTTAACTATCAATTTACAAATATTATTTATGGAGGATTATAAAATGACTAACGAAATAGCAATTTTTAATTATGGTATGAATGAAGTAAGAACAGTGGCTAAAGAGGGTAATCCTTGGTTCATAGCGAAAGATGTGAGCGACGTACTGGGCTTTAGTGAGGCAAGTGCAATGACGAGACATTTAGATGATGACGAAAAAACCACACTGCAGATTAGACAGTCTGGTTCTAACTACTCAAGTAAACAAGTCTTAATCAATGAATCCGGTTTATACTCAGCGATCTTAAAGTCTCGTAAACCAGAGGCAAAAGCATTCAAACGTTGGGTCACTCATGATGTTATCCCGTCCATTCGTAAACATGGTGCTTATATGACGGATGATGTTCTAGCTAAAACGTTTGATGATCCCAATTACATGTTAGGGGTGTTAACGAACTTAGCAGAGGAACGTAATAAACGAATGACTGCAGAACAAACTCTTGTCTTACAAGCACCAAAAGTAGAGGCATATGATTCGTTCCTAAGTGTCGAATACAATGACCATAACTGCGGCCGGTAAATGTTTTGGTATCAGCGGAATTAAGCTGTATGAGATTTTAAGGAGAGAAGGTATTCTTCTTAAAAGTCCATACAATGCTCCTGCACAGGAATATCTTGATAAAGGTTATTTTAAGGTAATCTTAAAAAGAAATGATATTCGTTACCCCGCTAACGTCCGTCAAACAAGAGTAACAACTGCTGGTGTTGACTTCTTATTTAAGTTTTTAAATCGTTATGGATGGATTGCTTAAGGGGGAAAACAAACTCACGATGAGATTGTCATTACGACAGTCTCCTTTTTTATATCAATTAATATATTAATTTCTGGAGGATGAAATAAGTGAGTAAAATTGTTAAGGTGATCGATAGTATGATGGGAACAGGTAAAACAAGTTACGCAATTCAATTAATGAAAGAAGCGAAAATTGAACAAAAGTTTATTTACGTAACACCTTTCCTTAACGAAGTCCAGCGAATTAAGCAGGAAGTAAGTAATAGAAATTTCAAAGAACCTGATGCGAAACACGGATCTGGAACTAAGCTTGAATCGTTTAAAAGATTAATTGGTAATGGTGAAGACATTGCAACTACTCATTCCCTATTTGCTATGGCGGATGACGAGTTGATAGATTTGTTGCGATGGGGGAATTACACATTGATTGTTGATGAGGTTATGGAAGTAGTTTCTCAGCTACTGACACTAAAGAAAGACGACATTCCTGTTTTATTGGATAGCGGACTAATTAAGATTGCAGAAGATACCAGTCAAGTTGTTTGGAAAGCAGACCCGATACTAAACACTAAGTACAACGAGGTTAAACATTACGCACTTGCAGGGAATCTGTATTCCGTAAACAACACAGCTTTTCTATGGAACTTTCCTGCGAAGATATTCGACCTTTTCGAGCAAGTCTATATTTTAACATATATGTTCGATGGTCAGTTACAAAGGTATTACTATGACTTGCACAATATCCAGTACGAATATTATGCGGTAGTAAAAGAAGCTGACAGATACTCATTATGGCCAAAATCAGACGTTCCAGAAGATCGCTCAATCTTAAAAGATCTGATTAAAATCTACGAAGGTAAGTTAAACGATGTTGGCGACAATAAATTTGCTCTTTCTAAAAAGTGGTTTATCAGTCCTCATAACGTACCTAAGGTCAAGCAATTGAAAAACAACCTGTATAACTACCTTAGGAACTTACACATCGCCAAAGCCGAGGAAATATTGTGGACAACGTTCAAAGATTATAAGACAAAAATTGAAGGCAACGGTTTCAGAAAAGAAGAGCCGGAAAATAACGCTAACGGTGATGTTGGACAAGCGTGTTTTACATCGTTCAATTTACGTGCTACTAACAAATATAGACATAAGGACGTATTAGGATTCTGTTTGAACCGTTTCATGAATCCGATTGAGAAACACTTTTTCGACCAACAAAACGTTAAGGTTGATGAAGAATTGCTGGCATTATCGGATTTACTACAATGGTTATTCCGTTCTGCAATAAGAGAGGGTAAGCCCGTCCATATCTATATACCAAGCCGTAGAATGCGTGAATTACTGACGAAATGGTTAAATAACGAGATATAGATGTGTGACGGAAAAAACGTTGCTATCTATCGTCTAGTAATCTAGCAAGTAGACCGTGCTAAAATCGTCTGAAAACCCAGTCGTAACAAGGCTTCAAGGCGTGTTAGTCTTAAGGGAAAGTATAATTATTATAGAACGTAATAACCTTCGCCTGACGGCTCGGTGATGTAACCAAAGCTTATCAGCTTCAGTAACATCCATAAAATATAAACGGTGTATATTATGTGAAGACTGCGCTAAGCAGGATTCAACTGAGCGTCAGCGAAGTTTATTATGTATTGACGATTATTTCGATTATACGTTAAACGAAGTTTCGTTATTGACCGTTTGATCATTTGTGAACGAATATGGTAATGGTACCGGTGTGTGAATCGCTCTTGTATGCATCTAAATGGACGGTTTTGATAGATATTAATGAAATATACTTGGTGCAGCACGACCGAAAATGACTGTCCTGGAAACTTCGGGGTCTATGGATCAGCAGTTCGACAACCTAGATGTACCAAGCGTTTGGAAGGTTGTAAAACGTTGTGTCGAGTAAAAGTTCTTACCGATATGACATAGTAACTCTGCTAACAGTTCTTCACTGATTACCCACCAATCTCATTTAGCTGATTTAAAATAGCGGCCGCCTTTTCTTGTTTTTCTTCACAGAAGCCGTGATATGGATTAGTACCCATACTCATTTTTACAATTGCTTCAATTTCCTTTTCAGGTATCTCAATTCCCTGATTTAAACAATGTTCGTAAAATCGGAGCTTAATATCGCTGTTTAAACGATCGAACAATCCTTTGTAAATTTCATTGTGTTGCAAATATTCTCTCATTTTAAAAGAGATATTGCCCCTCTCCTTCATAATTATCGATAATTGCTCAAAAACCTTTTTATCAGTCCAAAAGCCCTTATTTTTTTGCAGGGGAATTTTGTTATATTTAATTTGAAATTTAGTGAAGTTCCCGAATCGTTTTACAGCCTCGTCAAATAATCGATACTTTCCAATAGCACGTAATTCATTATAAGTTGGAACGGTGGATCCGTCCTGACTATAATGCATGATTGCTTCAAATAATTCATCGTTTAAGAGTTTTGACGGTGGAAATAAAAGCCCGTTTTCTACAGTTTTCAATGGGAGCTTTAGTATTGGAGATAATATTTCTCCCAACTTTTCTTGGATATCGGAATATTTATTATGATGTCGGAACACTTCTGGTTCGATTGAGAGTAGGGTGATCTGTTCCTTAAACATTTCGTATAACGCCGTTTTCGCTGCTCGTTTAATGTCATACTCCTCACTGTGCTCTCTTCCCCAAATTTCAAGATGGATTGGATTCCCATCTTCAGGATAGAATGTAAAGTCACTTCTAAAATCTCTAAACTCTTCAGGAAATGGGTTTTGCTCCCGCAGATATTGAACACTATTATGAATTAAATATTGAGCGAGGATGTATTCGTATGTTGATCGATTGTAAAAGCCTCTATCATCCTGTAAGTCCTTTCGGTCATCATAATTCATTTTTCGTTTAATTTCATATAAACCTCCAAACTTTTGTATCGTATACCAACTGATATTTAGCTCCTGGCTAATCTCCCTATAGACTGGGAATCGTCCAATTCTTTTTATTAGCTTCCATAACTCGGCTGAAAGAAGGTCAATTGTTTTAAAGTATCCTCTTGGCTTATGCTTGTTTAATTCATCCCAGTCATAACCCAATTCCTGAACTATATCTATTAGTTGTTCTTCGTATTTTCTAATTACATTCATTATCCTCTGGCCATCTTTATTTGATGACAATCTTTCCAATGATCCATACTTCTCAATATAATTTTTTACTAGTTTTAAACGATTAGGGCGATAAGAATAATAACCTTTGTCTTTTTCTGCATAATCTCCTCTTTCTGCACGAATACGCATTAATTCTTTTAGTTTTTTTCCTTTACATCCATTACAAGCATATTTTCCATTTTCCTCAGTTGCTTTTATAAAAACTTTGTATTCCATATATTTCGGTTTGTTTTCACAATAATCACATTGTACTTTAACAATGGCGTGTGATCCTGGGGATAATTCGGATACAGGAATGGACCCACTTGTTGTAAGAATTCCAAAATTACTGATGAGCATAATATTACCTCCTACACTCTATAAGTTTGATATGTTTAGAATACTCTTAGTTATTTTGCTCCTTTTTAGGTTTCCCTTTTTGAAAACTATTATTCTAGTACACATTATGTACACATAAAAAAATAATAAATGTCCGCAATAGTATACAATTACGAACAGTACCTGGCCAGCCGATAAACTCCCATTCTACCGTTTTTTGTTCAGTTCGTAAAAGTAATAAAACTACTTTACGAATATTCGTTTATTGCATATACATTTACAAACACTTTCGATATGCTGTTAACAAATACATACAGTGATCGAGAGGAGAACGAAAATGGAGAATCGCAAATTCGGATACATCCGTGTAAGCAGTAAGGATCAGAATGAGGGACGTCAGCTGCAGTCTATGAAAAAAGTCGGCATCAGCGACAGAGACATTTTTATTGACAAGCAAAGCGGTAAAGATTTCAAACGGGAACAGTATCAGTCTTTAAAGCATCATTTAAGAGCTGGTGATGTATTATACATTCATTCGTTAGACCGATTTGGACGTAACAAGGAAGAAATTTTACATGAATGGACAGACATTACTAAGAACAAGAAAGCGGATATCGTTGTTTTGGATATGCCTTTACTAGACACTACCAAGTTCCAGGATAGCCTAGGAACGTTTATTTCCGACCTTGTACTACAGATACTTTCGTGGTTAGCTGAAGACGAAAGAGAACGGATCAGGAAGCGTCAAAGAGAAGGGATTAATGTAGCTCAAAAAGATGGTATACGCTTTGGCCGACCTAAAGCTGAAATAACTGATGAATTCATTATGGTCTATAATGAGTGGAAAGAAGAGAGTATTACTGCAACAGAAGCAATGAAAAGAGCGGACATGAAGCGAACAACATTTTATAAATTAGTTAAGGAATACGAGGAGCAACGGGCGAGCCTATAGATGGTTCGCTTTTTGTTTGTTTATTACGTTCAATACAGGGGCTACCCTATCACAAAATCAAGCACATATAATAATGCTGTATGCCTCGTGTAACGTAGACATGGAAACGAAAAATCTGAATCTAAAACTCTTAATCATGCAAAAGGAACAATAAAAATGTACTGATTAACTATAGAACTTGTCCATATCAAATAGAATGTTTTTTGCATTTACTAAATTTATAAGTATATTTCTATTTGAAAGGAATGAAATAGTGAAAAAAACAATTTTTGATTATATAGTAATTGGTGCCGGAACGGCTGGAGGTGTAATTGCCAAAAAATTAACTGATGACAAAAGGACCTCTGTGCTTGTTCTTGAAGCGGGAACGAATATCCCTAATCCTAGTCCATCTATTGAGGAAGCAAACGCTTTAGCAAATGATAATAAACTCTCCTTTAACGCTCTTTCTCAAATAGAGGAGAATATAGGTCGTCAGCTTAAATTATGGAGTGGAAGAGTAATTGGTGGAAGTTCACAACATAACTTCATGGGTGCAGTACGAGGAAGTCGTAACCTTTATGATGAGTGGGCAAGTCTTGTAGGAAATCAATGGAGTTATGATAATATTCGTTCCTTATTTAAACAAAATGAAACCTACACAGGAAATACGCAAAGCCCAAACGAACGTGGAAAAGATGGTCCAATTTTCGTTAGGCAACAAGTTATTCCGAATGATGGCCTTATCTATAATTTAGCTAAAGCAACGTCTGATGTGCTAGATATTCCAATTGTCGAAGATTATAATACAGGAATAAGAGATTGTACATTTTTCAAATTTCAACTTACCCAACAAAAGGTTGATGGAACATTTGTCCGTTCATCTACTGCAACAGGATATTTAAATGCAAATATTGTCACACAAGGAAATGAGTTTGACCCTGATGAGTTTGGGATTGGTCGGAGAAAGTTAGTCATTTTAGCAAAAACGACCGTAAATAAAATACTATTTAAACAAAAGGAAAGGGATACCATTGCTGTTGGGGTTGAATATGTAAGAGACGGCATTACACAAAATTCATATGCTCGGAAAGGAATCATTGTTTCTGCAGGTAATTTCTCATCCGTTATTTTACAACGTTCAGGAATTGGTAGATCGATCGACTTGACTAAAGCGGGTATATCTACATTGGTAGAGAGTCCGAATGTTGGTCATAATTTTCAAACTCAATATTATGCTGGGATGGGTATAGAAGTAGAAACTGGCCGACTCCTCCAAGTCTTGTCTTCTGACCCAAATGAGCCAATCGCACTAGGTGCTTTTAATAAGGAAAGAGGGCCAGGACGTCGACTTCAATATTTAGGTGTTCCAATTCCCTTGTTTGTACCAATTCAAGATGTATTTATAAATAATTGGCAATTTAACCCATCAAAACCAAGCAATATTATGAGTATTGCGATTACCGACCTAAACCCTAATAGTAAAGGAAAGATAACGGTCGCACATAGTGATCCAGAAGCTTATCCTTCTATTAAGTTTAATCCATTAGAAAATCCTGATGATTTAAATTTTATGGTAGACCAATATATTGAGACTTTTAAAATTATAATGAAGGCTCGTGAATTAGATCCTGAAGGTATTTATAAAGTTGTTTACCCTGCCGAAAGTATATTTCATTTAACTAATGAGGAAGAAAAAAGAAGCCTGCTTGCTGATTATGTCAAGGCATCTTATACGAATCTAGCTCATTTTGGGGGACAATGTAAAATGGGTAGAAGCATTCAAGAAGGAGTAGTAGATGGTTTCCTAAATGTTTTTGGTACTAAAAATCTAAAAGTGGCTGATCTTTCTATTGCTCCTGTTTTACCAGATGGTAATCCTTCCTTGGCTGTTCAGATGATTGGATTAAATGCAGTACGATTTATTCTGGATTTTGAAAATGACCACCACCATGAAAGTAGTAGCGATGAAAGCAGCAGCTAATATTTGAACTACACGGAAAGATCGTTTCTACTTTTTAGAGCGGTCTTTCATTTTGGACAAGGGTGCCACCCCATCACAAACAAAGCCCCCATGCCATATCGCCACTTGCCTCACGTAACGCACACATGGAGACGAAAACTCCGAATCCCGAAAGTTCAGGAACATAAAAGTAACCCCTATAATTGACAGACTGACTCCATAATTTGTCCCTTTCAATTAGATTACCTTTTGCATTTACTATAAAGATTGAAGACTATTTTTTTCGAAAGGATGTGTTTTTTATAGCGACTTTACGTACGGGACCTTTTCTTATTCCTATCTTTACCCATCATCCACCTAGTCCCTGCAATATCGTAATCGTGACTCTAAGCAACCAGACGAACAGGACGCTAACCGCCACGGTACGAATTGACCAAGTTATTTGGCCTCCAGGCCCGCTTTATCCTCCGTCTCCTATGACTGTGCTGTACCCTCCGAGTCCTGGGACCTTGCCTCCGAACACAGCTGCGGGGTTTGCTGTACCCGTTTTCACTCCTATTCCGATCACAGACACCACTGCCACAGTAGCAGGCGATCCACGTGCTTTGATCGTAACTGTAAGCGGGGACGTTGAAGAATCAGGAGACGAAATTCTAGTCAGCGTCACAGGCGGATTCTCATCAGACGGTAGTTCACTGGATGTCTCAGAACCGACAATGTTCTTCCGTCATGAAGACTTCGTTGTAGTAAATGACAATCACCATCACCACCACCATGATGAAAGCAGCAGCTAACATTTGAATAAGCAGGTTAGACCGTTTCTAGCGTACAGAGCGGTCTTTCTTATTGAACAGGGGGCTACCCCATCACGAACAAAGCCCTGATGCCATATCGAACTATGCCTGGTGTAACGTACATATGCGGGGCAAATCTTGATCCTTGACGCGCTGAAAAGGAAAGATGTACCCGTTACCATAAAATCAGTCGGCTGAAATTACCATAAAAAACAACTGCAATTCTGATCTGGCAACATTTCCAGACAGTTCTTAACCTAATTTAGTTTCTTGTTCTTGTCCCAGAAGGAATAAGAACAAGAAACCTTTTGTTTTTCTGTACGGTATAGGAATCCCCTTTCGAGGATTCAGAACGATGAATAAATACTACATCTGATGTTAGACAACAGGACAGAAAGGAAGTAAAAGAACCATCCCCTACTACCTCGGCACCGTTCCCATTGAACACGAATCTAGAAAGCCGTAACATCAGATATTGGAGTTCCATTGACTGTGATGGTAAATGGTCCGTTCCATTTCTTGGTATTACTGTTAAAGCAATATGAGGCCAAAAATGAGATTGGATCCACAAGACTTCCCAAAAGTACTATTGCGTGTAGATTTCCCTGTTTACAATTGCTACGTACGTTACTCTGAAACAGAGACACAGCCTTTGGGAAGAAATTCTTTGGTATAATTGGTTCCGTGGAACGCTCTAACCAATTAGTGTCGATTGGGGTTGACGAATCATTTTCGCGGAAAAAATGCCTTAGCCGGTCTCCCTGAGGAACCAACATTTCAAAATCTCCCCCTGAACAGAACATTTCATAGTTACCTTCTTTACAAATCATTTTGAACTGGAAATCATGATGAAACGTACTTTGGATAAATGAAGGATTGCCGATGCCGACACCTCTGAAATTATTATTTCCAACAGTAATTTCATTCGGACCAATCCAGTCAGGTACATTGGTATCCAAGAAGTAGTGGAACAACGCCCCCCCTGGAACGTCAATGGTGCTCATCGAAACGATAGCATCGAGTCTTCCATGACCGACATTATCTTTATAATTGCTTTCTATTAATGCAACACTATGAATAGTTGCTCCTGCTGGTACTTTCGGTTGAAAGGGCGATGAAACCCAGTTAATCCATGGTGGCTTTTGCCCGTTCGGTTCTAGAAAACAATGCTTAAGACTGTTTCCTAGTGGAACCAACATTTCAAAGTTTCCTTTTGTCCCCAGTGCTGTACCAATGGCTCTTTGGATTAGTGCAGGTTTACTAGTAATGCCTGTGATTTTATTCCCGTCAACAAACACTTCAAATGGCCCTTTCCATTGCAGTTGTTCGCTATCCAAGAAGTAAGTGATTAGTGTGGAATTCGGAAAATTAGCCCAAACCATTGCCTCAAGGTTGCCATTAATTCCGTTTCCCATTATCGTACTTTGAATCAAGTTAACCCCCTTGGGTACATTGCGTCCTGAAACGTCAGGCGATTCATTTTTCTTTACCCAAGTATCTTCTTTTACACCTTTATCACAAGGAGGGTGATGTGATAGGTCGTTACTTCGGGAAAAAGACCCTAATTTTCTATCTTGAACAACAAGCAACTCGAAATCACCATTCATATTAGAGATCGCAAAGGTGCTCTGAAACGCATTTCCACTGTGTGGGCTACCAATCATCCCAGGGACCCTAGGAGGTAACGATATATGTCCAATGTTTAAGTCTTCGTTACCTGAACCATTCCAACTTATAAAGAGTTGACCGGTTCTAGAATCAGGGTTCGATGCCAATGCGGGGCCTTTTGCGGATTTTTCGTATGATATTCGCTTTTCATTGAAAAAACCGCTAAAAATATCAATAGGCATGATATAGAGATACTCAAACCAACGTTCATTCCATATTAGGTATAATTCTTCATGATGAGATGCTAGCGAGGGGCTATCCTTGCTTTTTTCTTTATACAGTGTTTTCTTTTTTGAAATTCCGGTGATGTCTCCTCCAGCTCCAATGTCTACAAGGGTAATATTGAGGTAACGATCCTGACCCGTCCAAGCCAGATACAGCCGTCCGTTATGAGATGTAAGTGCAGGATTATAGTTACTTTTATCACCCAGTGTTTTTCTGTTTGATGAAATACCAGATATGTTCCCTAACGCTCCAAACTTAACAGTTGCAACATTCAGGTGATCATCCTGACCCGTCCAAGCTATAAACAGCTGTCCATCATGAGAAGCAAGTACAGGGTTATCGTCGCTCTTATCACCCAGTGTTATATTATTTGAAATGCCAGTGATGCTATTTCCTGTCCCAATGTCTACAGTTGCAAGATTGAGGTGATTATCTTCACCTGTCCATGCAAGAAACAGCTGTCCGTTATGAGAAGCAAGTACAGGGTTATCGTCGCTCGTAACACCCAGTGTTATCTTATTTGAAATGCCGTTGATGCTATCTCCTACCCCAATGTCTACAGTTGCAAGATTGAGGTAATCATCTTCACCTGTCCATGCGAAGAATAGGCGATTTTGATGGAATGCCAATGCTGGGCTATAATCACTTCTATCGTTTAATGAAGTAATGCCGACAATGGGGTACATTACCCGAAGTGCGTTTAGGTCACCCTGGCTTAAAACTACTCTTTGTCCCATGCCTAAGCAATCATCACCAGTGAGGCTAGTAATGTTAGATCCATCATAATGCATAATCGAACAACAATCATATGAACCAATAGTTATTCCCTGACTATCAATCGCATAGTCATTATCGTTGCTTAAAAGCGGATCTACTATAACAAATTTATCACGATCAGGACGCTGATGTTCATGGATGAGTCCACAAGCATGTCCAATCTCATGCATGATATTCCCGACACCGCGTTTATCAATACTTATTGTGGTTTTCATAGTAATTATCTGTTTTCCTTGCACTCGTCCAAGTTTTGATTCATTCTTAGTCCCAACCTCAAAAGATATATAATCTTTTTCTCCATTACGGGGAACAAGTTTTACATCCGAAAAAATATTCCATTGGTCAATTGCGTCTTGGAACTTTCGTCTGTCACCATTAAAAACCACGTTAATTTCATAAGGAATTATCGAATGTGGCCATCTTTCCTTTATTTCATGTATTATGAAACCCATAATCATCCCCCAGATCTAGAAATTCATTGAAAAAATGTTTAATAATTATCGGTTATCTTACTATTCATAACAAATTACATTTCTTGTTTACCTTTGGTATTATGCTTTACATAAAAGAATATATTCAGTCCATTTGATGATACTGGGATGTCACCACATTCAATTAAACTAAATTCGAAAAGCCAATTGGTTGTATGGAATTTAATAATTCAATCTTGCAAATAAGATGATGCATTGGCGTGGAAGAACTCACTACCATGTGATACCGCTTTTATATTAATTTTTTAAACCTAATCAAGCGTTTGATTTGACTTATATAGGAACTTAACTAACAAGGTTTCCTATACGTTTTTTGTTTCTCTTGTCACGAAGGAAATCATCTATAGGGTTCTCAAAGGGCAGCATGGAGTGGCGCTGGGGCAAATTGCAATAGAAGGAAGCTCTACCCATCAAATCAGTGACGTTATCGAACATATCATGAATAACTATGATAGGTCTTTTCGGATTGAGGAGCTTGCGGAAATAGCGAATATGAGTGTTTCTTCACTTCATTGGTGTGTTAGACGAGCCAATAACTGTTGGAAATGCTTGCTTTCAATTTTGATTAAGAACAAAATGCCGTTATCCACCTTAGGTGATGGCAGAACAAGTGGGAATTTTGTTAGAAAGAAATCTATGGTTGCTCCCATGCGGATTGTGAAGGATTGTACTTACACTAACGGGTGCTTTACTTTAATAAACGATGATCGTCTAAATGGCGGTCATTTTTTTATGGTCCCTAGACAAAACATTCGATTATTTAGACAAACTGTTTGGTAAACGGAAGAGAGACGAATGAGTATGGATCGATTGCGTAATGGGGCCACCGGATCACAAACACGAGGGTTAAGTTTTATCTCCATGTGCCTAGTGATGGACGAAGATGGGCGTGGAATCTCGAACCTTGACGAGTTTCAACCGCTAATTTCAATCGGTTCAATAATGACTATATCTAATAAATCTAGCAAGTAGACCGTGCTAAAATCGTTGAGAAAACCAGTCGTATCAAGGGTTCGAGGCGTATAGGTCTTAAGAGAAAGTATATGACGTAATAACCTTCGCCTAACGGCTCGGTGATGTAACCAAAGCTTATCAGCTTCAGTAACATCTAAAGATTATATACATTATGTTCTATTAGAAGACTGCATAAGCAGGATTCAACTGAGTGTTAGCGAGGTTTCGTATTACGACATGACGATTAACGATTATACGATAAATATAACCATAATAAAATCGTTATTTACGTATGAGGTGAACCGATGAATACGCTAATAAAAGGAGATAACTGAGTTATTCGCTGTAAACCGTTAATGCAGCTGTGCGGTCCTTTTTACATGAAATTTTAATTTTATTTAACTCCACAATTTGGTAAGGGGAATGGTAAAATGAGACTAATAGAAAGGCTTATCGCTCGCCTTGTGATTTAACTTTTATTTAAAAGGAGAAGAACTATTGTGTTTGAAGACGTATTCTTATTACTAGCTATCTTTCTCGTATCTATTCTTGCCGTTTATGCTTATCAAGCAAAAAAAAGACAAGAAGAGCTCGAAGTATATGAAGCACGTTTAAGTGAAGCTGGCATTAGAGAAATTGACCTAATGGACGGTGTTGAGTTTGAACAATATTTAGTAGTCCTTTTTAAAAAACTTGGGATTTCGTCGAAAGGAACACAGGCTTCTAATGACTTTGGTGCGGATTTGATATTGGAAGGACAAGAACGGGTTGTGGTTCAAGCCAAAAGATATCGAAAAAACGTAGGAATTAAAGCTGTTCAAGAAATTAATTCAGCTAGAGATTACTATGGGGCAAAAGAGGCCTGGGTAATAACTAATAGCTTTTTTACATCACAAGCAATAACACTAGCGGAGGCAACTGGTGTAAAGCTAATTGGTCGCAATGAATTGGTGGAATTGATTTTAAACGCTAAAAATAACAACCGAGTGAGTTAGTTTAGAGAAATACAAGGATAGAATGGCGTACCGAAGAATGGTTCGCTTTTTCTTTTGCCTGTTAATGGTAGGTGGAGGGGCCACCGGATCACAAAAGAATAAGGGGCAACAATAGGTACTTGCCAGGAGGAAGGCGCATATGGGCATCAAAACTTCGATTATTGACAAGTCCAAGGGGGAATGGGGCGGTCTGTATAATATATGTTCCGTAAATTATTTTCTTACCCCCATGTTTCACTTACTCTCCTTATACTGTTGTGCTTTTAAATCCCAGAATCCACCTTGATTAATGTCCATAGAATGAAACATAATTTTAAATTCTCTTATAACGTTTACCGTAAATAAAGTAACCCCAATCATGATTGCTAAAATGAATAATCCTATAATTTTTTTCTTTTTGGTCATTCCCTTTCCATTTCCCTCCTTTTTTGTAATCTCTTATATAACAAAATTATATCATAACCGCTTAGGTTTTAAATAGGAAAGGGGTTTATACTTTTCTAATTGAATTAATGTATATAACTTTAGTAGGAAGGATTTCCTGAATAATATGATGAATAGTTCTATATTACTAGTTTTGTAAAGGAGTTGATTTTCCTATGGTGACACGATTTTACGATCAAGAAAAATCGTATGAGGATTGGTGTAAGGAAAATGTAAATGGATATGTTTTTAATTATGCAGGAGGAAAAACAGGGAATGTTCTTCATACTGTTGGCTGTCGTCATTTAACCGTTCCTTCACGAATTGGTACCTACACAACACGATATCCTAAATTTTGTTCAACTGACATAACACTTTTATCTATTAAAGCAGATGAGGTCAGTAAGCCGTATAGTTGGAGGAGATGTAAGGCCTGCTTCAAGTAATGACCGAATGAAATTTGGGACGGAATTTGATGAGTGCTTGGTATGATACTAATTAAAGGTGTGTGGTTGTATGACATTAATGAATGATAGTGAACAACTAAGAGCAGAGTTTTTACGTGTTATTGAAAATAAATTTCCAGAAGTATTTAAGAAACCATTTACTTTGAAATCGGGAGAGATTCGCTATAGTGTATATCAAACGGGAGCCACAAAACGTTGGATGCAAGTAGATTGTCACCCAAAACATGTTGCTGTTGCGATGGATCATAGAGTAGGGGATATATCAACTAATGATTTGGTAGCTACCGGTATACCATATGGATTGCAAGAAAACCGAACAGGAATAATCCTTAAAAAGAACGATGATGCCGTAAATATTTCTTTCTTTCTAGATTACCCGTATGACTTTACACAAGGAAAGTTTGTCCATTTTCTAAAACAACATTATGAATCATACCTTAAAAGAATCCGTAGTTAAAGTGCTATCATATGTAAGGCGGATATAAGTGTTTAGAATAGTTGTCCGAATATAACATTGAGCCTAATAGCATGTTGTATTAATGAGGCGGCTGATTTAATTATCTTCAAGATCTGAAGAGTACGATAAATAGTTTAGTATCTATTCGGATAAACTTCACTTCGAATCTAGCAAGTAGAACGTGCTAAAATTGTTTGTGAATCCAGTCATATCAAGGGTTTGAGACGTGTAGGTCTTAAGAGAAGGTTATATATATTTTGAACGTAATAAACTTCGCCTAAAGGCTCCGTGATGTGACCAGAGCTTATCAGCTTAGTAACATCAAACAAATATAAAACGTATGTTTTAATGGAAGACTGCGCTAGCAGGATTCAACTGAGCGTTAGCGAAGTTTATTACGTCTTTAAAATAAAAGTTTAAAAGTAATTCGAAGTAATTTGTACATAACGCTGATGCTAATGTAGGACAGAAATGTCCGGTCTATAAACCTCTACAGAATGTTATTCTCGTTAGTTTTTATTATAAATTTTGCTATTGTGATAATTGATGTATTCATTCGATATAGTATGTCCTTTAACGTTATGGATTAATGTGGCATCAATCTGCACCGCTCCATAATCGCATAAAACGTGGTGGTTCGGACATAATACAATGATATTTTCAGCCACGTCAGGGCCGTTATGAGGAGTGCCAAGCGGCTTAATGTGATGAGCCTCTGAGTAAAATTCTCCAGAGATAAGTTCAAGTCTATCCCCACAAATTTGACATCTATGATTATGTAAATTTTTTATATTGCGTGCTAAAGCAGTGTCTCTTAAAATTCTGTATACGGTGGTTCCTGATCTAGTTGGTAAAGCAGGTTCTCCGATATCAGTGGCTATTTTAGATTCGTTCACTCCTCTAAGGCCCCATATACCTGAACTTAATCCTTCTACCGAATAAAAAAAATCCCGCTTTCCATTAAAAACTTCTGAATCCGAGGAATAAGTTTCAATAGTCCTTCTAACGCTTGCTTTCCAATTAGGAGGTAAAGGTTCTTTTCGTATTCTTTCAATTTCATCATAGAGGGCCTGGTAGGGGCTAACTCCTCCTAAATTTATTAATGCAGCGATAGTATCTTCTAACCACGTTGCCATATATACACCCACTTTTTTATATGCTTTTTATAGTATTTTAGCATCAATTCCAATTGTTTGATAAAATTCTATTATTTTTTTACTACCTGTACCTTCCTTTTAGATCGGCTCAACGTACTTTTCGATATTCCGGCTAAATCCTCAACCTGCTTGTATAAATGGGTGTTTAGCAGCTTTAAATTGATGGCGATCTGCCTTTGTTCCTTAGCAAAACGGCACCGGCTCGAAAGCAGTACCTAACATTGAATAAACATTGAAAGATTGTTCCTTACTTATAGAGCGGTCTTTCTTTTGGATAAAGGGGCTACCGGAACACAAGAGAAGGGGGCATATTATATCGATTTATGCCTAGTGTAAAGCACAAGTGAAATTGAAATTTTAACCTGATAAAAAACACGGGCTATGTCACACGTCACTTGGAGTCAAAATAACCAAACTCATTTATAAAATTTTTTCAGAAACCAATCGATATAGGGCTTTTTGTTCTTGCAGTTTAAGGACTAAATGCTTTTTTCTGATTTTATGAAGATGTTATTTAATTAGGAAGACTAAGGTCGTGGGATTTTACCATAAAAAAGAAGATTTCTAACGATTTTTAGGGTAGAATAGTAGAATGGGTAGAAGCTAAACTTTGACAAATTTAATTTTTTTTACTAGTTTTAGTTAAATATTGTGGAGGGGTTTTTTTGTCGTATTTAAAAGTAAAAGAAACGAACTTACCAGATTATAATGTAACAGATATAGAACCTGTAATAAATAGTCTTACAACCTCTTTAGGTATACCTAGAGAAGTTTTAGCATCTGAACGTGATATTAAACGTGTTTGGGTGACCTTAAAAGAAACATTAGAAGATGTCAAGTTAGAATATAGACATGAATTATTAGCAAGAATGGTTGTTTCTATACGAGTTGGTTTATTTAGCTCAGCTGTAAATGACATGTGGAATACAACAATTTTAGCTTTACGTCAAAAAGTAAAAAGTTTTGGTTATCAAGAAGCAGCGACATTTTTGAAAAGGGATATTGACGAAAAAGTCTTAAATCAAATACGTGATAAAGATCTAATAGATATTTGTGTTAGCTTAGGGTTTTTAGATAACGATGCATATTTTTTCATAAATAATTGTAGAGAATTGAGAAATAATTATTCTTCTGCGCATCCTTCAAATGCGATGTTAGATGGCGTTGAGCTAGATTATTTTATGCATCAATGTATTAAACATATCCTAGGGAATGATGTTCAGTATGAAGGTTTTCCTGTATCAGAATTTATGCAAATTCTAAAAAAAGAAACAATGACTGAACAAGCTGTAACATACTATGTAGATAAGATAAGAAAAGCTAATGATCTTCAAAAATCAGCGATTTCAAAATTAGTGTTTGTTAATTATGTGGATGAGGATTCAGATGAGTTTGTTAGAACAAATTGTCTAGCTATTGCAGAGGCTACATGGGAAGAATATGATAGCTCAGCTATTGTGGAGTTATTAGAACTTTATTCTGATTATATGTTAAAAGACAAGATAAAAAAGAGACAGTATGCAGAACGTTTCTTTGAAAAAGTTGGCGCACTAGACGAACTACCGAAAGATAAACTTGTTAGTATTGTTACACGTGCGTTGAAAGATTTAGAAGATGCTCATCATGGAATGAATAACTTTTATAATGAAGCGCCATTTGCTCAAAGGTTAGCAGAATCTTTCGATAAAAAAATTCCAAAATCTGTGTTAAAAAGATATGTGTATATAGTTTCTTTATGTTATGTGGGCAATGCATATGGTACAGCGGATTCCGCTAGCCCGTATTATGAAAAAATGATTCGTAATTTTACTTTAAAGGAAGTAGAATTTTTATTTGAATTAATTAATGAAAATAATTATCTTGCTGATATGTTAAAATATCACCCTCGTTGTAAAAATATGTTTGTAAATCTTATTAAGTTATTAGAACCTGGAGCTATACCCCTTAAAAATAAAGCAGCTTACGATAAATTACTTAAGTAGTTGTAATGTTAAATTAACAGGTAACTTGTTTAATAACGATGATCGTCTAAATGGCGGTCTTTTTTTTATGGTAATAAGACAAAACAAAACGTTAGATTATGTAGTCAAATATCGTAACCGGAGAATAAACGGATGAAAAGTAGATTAATAAAGTCAAGGTGCCACCGGACCACAACCCAAGGGGGGCATTACATATCGTCACTTGCCTGGTGTAACGTACCCATGTTCTTCAAATCCCGGTATCCGACGAGCTGAACATCCCTTCCTATATAAAATGGAACGTTTCAAATAGCCAAATTCGTTTTAAAAAAATTTTTCGAATTCGGAAGCCTCGGGGATTATCCTGTTTCAATAGGAATTAAAATACTACGATTGGATAATTTTATGTTTTATTTAATATGGGAATAGGTAGGTCCAATGAGAACTTCCTTAATAGTACTAATACTCGCTTGAAACTTTTTACTTAATTCTGCATAAGTTGCGCCTTTCTTTTTACAATTTCGAATCTCCCGAACTTCCTCATCTGTAAATCGCAAATTAAAATGCCTAAAATGAATTGTTTGATAGTCAACTCCAAGTTTTTCGAGTATATTAATGGCAAAAATTCTTTGTTCTTCATTTTGCCGTGTTATATTCGTAATTTTTTTTTGAGCTATTCCGATTAAAAACATTTGATCATCTTCGGAGACGGTAATTCCTTTTTCGACACAATTACTGAAAAAACTCAGTTTGACATTAAAAAACCCTCCATTATTTCTAACTTTACTTATAAATCCTTTGAATCGATTTTTATTTCTTTCTAAATAGCTTTTTAAATTCAATAATGCCCTATCTTCATTTTTACATGCTTCGCATGCCTCAAATAAGTATTCGATAGGAACATTGGTGGACTCTTTATTTGGTTGGAAATTATATTGTTTTAGAAATGCTTCGTAACTTTTATAGCGTTTTGAAATAGCTACTCGTAAATTATTAGGCAAATCCCAGTACAATGGAGTAGTTTTTCCATCATTTGAATATTTCAAGAATTCTTCGAGTAACTGTTCATTACTCAACATGATTGGGGGAATTATAACTTCTTGTTCTACTTCTTTAAGTTTCCTTTTTAAAATCGGTCCTAATATTCGTTTCAAATCTGATTGAATTTGGTCATAGGTTGCTCGTTCAAACATGCTTCGTTCCAATGAAACTAATAGGAATTCTTTGTCATGTTCCTTATATAACTCAATCTTTCTTTGTTTTGTAATACTGTATTCTTCAGCAATGATACCACCGCTTGTTTTATCATATCCCCATAATTCCAAATGAATAATTGGCCCTTCCTCGGGATAAAACGTAAAATCACTTCTATGATTATTGTTATTAAATGGCTTTTGTTCCCGTAAATAATGTACATTATTATGGATTAAAAACTGTGCAACAGTCCATTCATAACTGGATTTATTAGGCCAGCCTCGATCATCAATCAAATAAGCACGATCTGTGATATTCATTTTCCGACGAATCTCGTGAATCCCGCCAAATTTATTTAACTTAAATGTATTCATTCCTGGCAGAACACTTGCTTCCTCATACGTAGGGAATCGTTTATGCTTTTCCATGAAATCCAAAATTATTGCTTTTACTTCTTCAAATTGTTCATTTTTTCGATCTTCACTGTTCATCTCTTCTCTACTTAATCCCAAAACAGGATTAAAATTCAATTTTTCTTCGTTATATCCAAGTTTTTTAGCCATTTCAATCATGTCAAATTCTTTATGTTTTTGAAAGATATCTAGTAGTCGAATACCTTCAGGCTTATTTCTTATTCGATGTAAGTCTTCATATATGAATAAATAATCTTCCAACAGTTTCATGACATTTTCTTCAAAATGAAGGTAGAATGGATTCTTTTCATCCAACTCCCCCCGTTGTTGTTTGTATTTAGCCATATCAAATCGTTTTTTGAGGTTACATTCCGGTTTTTTACATGCGTAGGTTTGAACTGGACTCGAAAGAGCCTGCCGAAAATAGTGACCATATGTGAAATCAGGAGGGGTTTCTTGCCCGCAATAATCGCATTTTGCTTTGATTCTTACAGTGGAATTATCTGGTAAATCAAAAACTGATACAGAAAATTTATCTCCTATTTTAGTAAAGATATAGTTTTTGGAAATGTACCGTTTTCTGTTTCTATTGTCCCATATTAAATCCACAGTTTGGGTTATGAGCATGTTTATCACCTTTTTTATTTTTGAATTTTTGTCTATTAATTCGGATTGTCATCCTTGTGAAACAAATAAGATCTAATTCTTGAGTTATTAAGAAATTTGATCCTCACCTTTTGATTGAAACCTTTTTTCTAGAATACATCGGAAACAACGAGACCCTCTTTTAAAATTGGATAATGTTATTTCCCCAATATGTCCATTTGGACAAGCATACTTTACTTTTTTCTTACTATTTATATATTTGGAAATAAGTCGATAACCTTGACTGTTAAATATGTCCTCTACGATTTCAAATGGCAATCGATTCTTCTCAGATAACCTTATTGAAGAGCATTTAGGACATCGCCTTCCTTTTTTAAAGTTGTTTAACGAAATAGTGAATAGATTTCCGCATTGGCACAGACATTCTAAGGGGGTTAAAGCATTTACATAGGTATCTGACAAAAGCATTACTCCGTTGGATTCAATATAACTTTTAATTTCTTCATAATTTAATTTCTTAGTCAAACCCATCATCACCCCATTAACATAATTACCAACTGATTAGTTAGTTAAACATTTTTTATTTTTTGCCTTCTAAGAAATCATGCTGATAGGCACTTTCTGCTATATTTAAAACATGGATACCGATTAAAGAAAGGGTGAGAGTATGGCAAGCAATTTGATTGGTTACGTAGATCCGGAAAAAAATAATGGACATGAGGATCCGATGTTTCAGGAATTTACTTACGGTGATTTAAAAGCTAATGGGGAAAAGTTATTTGGACTAAAAAAAGGTGATTATTTATTTTTTCATAAGACTATTTACGATAAAAGATATATCACGGCTTACTACTTTGTTGAAGAAGTACACCATGTGAAAGAAATAATAGATGACCCGTTGTTTAGGGATAAATATAACAATCATCACCTTTTGAAGAATAAAAATCAACTGGATAATAACGAATGTGTTATATTTGGAAACCCAATTCGTTCAAAGGTATTGGACGTTCCTCTTGAGTTAAAAGAACACTTGTTAAAACAACTTTCTAGACCAGCAAATCTTAATACAAGTCAAACGCCTTTAGCAGCAATATCTTCTGCTCTAAGAACATGGAAGGTGTTGAATGATAACGATATAAAGCTATTATTAGATTTAATCAGAGACAATGAAAAGAGTGGGCGGTTATCGAATAAACTGTTATCAACCGAAGAAGTTTTTCAAGTGCTTGAGAGAGATATAGAGAAATTTATAGCAAGTAATCCCTATATATTAGGTAAAGGTCTTAAACTATTAAAACAGCAATATATATTTTCCGATGATTCGAGATTAGATCTCCTGTTACTGGATCCAATGAATGATGAAGTCGTTGTTGTTGAAATTAAAAAAGATAAGATAGGGCGTGAGGTGAAACAACAAATAAAACATTATATGAAGTTATCCAGAGACGAACTTGGTTACACGAATATTAAAGGGTTAATAGTTTGCCCAGGTATACTGCCGTATTTTGAAGAGGAAATAGCTGCGGCGAAGAAAGAAAATATCTTTGTTAAAACATTTGGGTGGAAGTTGAATGTAGTTTAATACAATCTCTTTTTACTATAGCCACCTTGAACAAAATGCTTCGTTAAAGTCATAGTATATATTACTAGGTGAAATATCTATATAAAGGTCGTCACATGGCGGTCTTTTTTTAATACTTTGTATTCGCCAACTGTTGAGTGGGAAAGCTAAGTTGTTTATAATGAATTTATAGGAAGGATGTGGTAAAAATATAGGGAAAATTAAATGGGTATTTGTTATTATCACGCTCATAGTGTTTAGTGCTACATCACAAGTATATGCAGCTGTACATGTAAAAGGTTATTTAAAAAAAGATGGTACGTGTGTAAAACCGCATTATCGAAGTAATCCTGATGGGAATTTTTATAATAACTGGTCAACCTACGGAAACATTAATCCTTACACAGGTAAAGTAGGTACAAAACTTTATCCCAACTACTACCCGCTTTATAATTATTTTTATACTCCATTTGTGTATTCAGATATAGGAAACTACTTTTGGGATAATCCTAACAGTTTACTAAACGATAGTTCTGATGATAACTTACCAACAACAACCGACACAACTACGAATACAACCACAGAGACATCAACCAATCAAGAATCTACTACACCCACAGATACAACAACACCCACTGATACTGCAACGGATTCTACCACAGACACAACCTTTTCGTCAGATCAGTATGATAATATAAATGTTGCAACAGATTACATTGATTCTTATGACACTCCTGACCAAGTAGAAGCAAAAAATATGCTAGTTGATTATTTTAATAACATGAATAATCGTTCCTATATTCCAGCCTATAACAGTTGGGATACTTCATGGCAATTAAGACATCCGTATGATACTTTTGAAAATGGATATATAGATGTGATAAATACAATTGATTCAATGACTTCTAGCAATTACATAAATGGTATTGAACTGGAAGGGGACATTTCCACCAAAGAAGGATGGGAACAATCGAGCCACAAGTATCATTATGTATATTATGTTCAAAAGGAAGATTATACTTGGAAACTCGTAAAGGGAACATTGAAAAAGATATGGTAGCTTAATAGAAATGTTAAATAAAAATGTATAGGGATCGTCTTATGGCGATCTTTTTTTATGTAAACTAGTTCATCATCTATTTAATTATTATGGTAAAATACTACTATAAACTAGAAAATATTGGGGGAGATGAAGCTGTGAATAAATTAAATTTGTTTTGGCCGGTATACAAAAACTTAGAGAAAGAATTTTTGAAATTGGCTGATTATATTCATTTTGCTGACGAGCAACTTAATGTGTATTCTATGCATATTGCTGATTTGATTGTTCGCTGTGCAGTAGAAATAGAAGCTATTTCAAAAGAACTGTACTGTGAGCTTGGTGGTAATATATCTCCTTTTGATGTAGACGGAAAGCCGAGGGATTTATATTTTGATACTGATTGCATTGAACTGTTAGAACAGAATTGGAAACTATGCAAGAAACAAATAGTACTTTCTGCTACAAATTTTTACTTTACAAATGAAGCGAATAAGATTTTAACTCCATTGCATAAAGCTAATAAGCGTGGAACAAGCGGGAGCAAGTGGAAACAAGCATATCAAGCAGTTAAGCATGACCGAAGGAATTCATTAAAAAAAGCAAATATTGAGAACTTGCTTCATGCGATGGGGGCTCTGTACATATTGAATTTATATTACAAAAACGAAAGAATCGATAATGGACGTGTATACATGAGTGACCATGACTTTGATAGTCGGGCTGGTTCAGAAATTTTCTCCGTTTTTTGTTTTAAAGCAACTGGTCTTTCAATGTCGCCACAAATGGATGATAGCTGCATTGCACAACAGCCGGATAATGATTTAGAAAAGTCTATTTACATCATTAAATATGATGATAAATCTTTTATTGAAATGCATAAAAACTATTGCTTAGATAACCAAATAACCGTACAAAATTTCAGAAATTCTCCGGAAATTAATGCTTTTTTATTAGAACATCCTGAATATAGAGAAAAAAGTATAAATGAAATCTGTATGGCCGCTGGTGGCCTTAACTTACTTGCCAGAATAATGTCTTTTAGGTATACAAAGAAAGAAAAAGATACAAGAACTGAGGCAATACTCAATAAACACGCTGGCATATATCCTGTGTTATTTCCAGTAGAAAATCAATAGTTTACCATAATTAGCTAGCAAAATGGGGGTATATTACCGATTCTAATTTGATGCTAAAGTCACTAGTGACAACTCGGATATTATCGAATAAATGCATTAGCCATGTATAATATGCTTTACCCTTTATTTTTTGTGGCTTTTTACGATTTAGGTATTGATAACTTAAATTAGACGGCATCCGCTTGATGTATTCTTTATACAACAACAGCAAGGTCCTGGTGTTTTCATGTCACAATAATGAAGTCACATAAAAACTTTCAGAACTGCTTCAACTAGATATTGCTCCAGGTACAGTATTAGATGGTAATTAATCTTAATAGAAAACCAGGGAGGATCTGACTTTGAAGATATGATGAGCTGGTTTATGAGTTCGAAAGATAAATCGCCTGTTACCTTTGTTGCCTTTATGTTTTAAAAAACGAAGGAGAACCGATCACAAACTTACCCTTTCACAAACGTAAAGAAGTATTTCCAGAGTTAGTGCCAGAGAATAATACGTTGATTGCTAAGACGCAGTTCATTGAGGGGCACGGTGAAGCTTATTTTGACGCTGTAAAGGCCCAAGCGCTTGAAGGTATTGTATTAAAACGGAAAGACTCACGTTATGAAGTGGGTAAACGTTCAAATTCATGGCTGAAGGTGATTAATTACCAGTTCTCAGAAGTAAATGTCGTTGGGTATCGTAAGCAGCCAAAGGATTTCGGTTTGCTGTTGGCATTCGAAGATGGACGTTATGCTGCAGTGATGGAACTCGGTGTACCTCCGTTAGTTCGAACCCAAATATATGCAAAGCCGGTGATCCGTGAAGAGGAGGATTTCAAGTTTATCGAGCCAATGAGGTGCCGTGTTAAATATCGTAATTTAACGAAGGAAGGTTTATTACGTCTTCCTAGTTTTGTTGAGTGGATTTAGAGTCTGTACAAGTGTATGTAAAATTGATATAGTGAATATAAACAGGTAATCGTGCGAATGAACTTTTTTGGATTCAGCAGTTGAACGCAAGAAAACGTTGAATGGACGCCATATCTCGTAAATAATTTCGTAAATAAATTTTAAGCACGACTCAAAATCGTGTTCCGTGAGGAGTATCGGTTCGACCCCGATCACCGGTATCAATTTGTTTTAAAAGAACATTTCTCATTAATTTGAGAAATGTTTTTTTTTGCGAAAATTTAGTGCTTTATTGACCACTAATCCACTAACAGAGTTACATCTAAGTTATTTACTATGTTAAAGGATAATAGAATCTATTCGTGCCCCTCGCTGGTGAAAAAACGGTTCAACGGTAACTAGAGGAAGCGTCAGCAGCCCGCTGAATGAAAAAATAGACCAACGCTAACCAAGGGAAATTAATAAATCTTGTGCATGTATGAAATCTAATCTACTTTACGTTATTATCACCAACCGTATTAGTAATAAAATACAGATCCTCTTGATATTTTTTGCAAGACTATAAGCGGATTTACAGAAAAAAGTCATTTCTTTACCTTTTGAGTAATAACCTAGTCATAGAAAATACAGTGTTAGTTCATTTTCTATGTAACGAAATAAATTCGACAAAATTTGCATTTTTCCCTTGACGATACTAAAAATAGTGTGTAATATAGAAAAGGTCAGTTGATGATTCAAAAATTTGTCACTTATTAGTGCGGGTGTAGTTTACTGGTAAAACCTCAGCCTTCCAAGCTGATGTAGTGGGTTCGATTCCCATCACCCGCTCCATACATATTAACTAACGCAGTGTATCGTTACATAAGAGAACGATGCATTGCGTTTTTTTCTATACAAAGAAAAAGATGCCCTATGGACACCTAAGGATTTGGAAGGAAGATTCTCCTCCATGTAATTTTGTAAACATATTCATTAAAGATTCTGTTAGTTTCATCGCGTTTTCAACGTCGGTTGAAGGTCTCAAATAAATAATTTGCAGTGCATTTTTAGTAGCAAAAGTTACTGGTGCTCTATCAGAATCGACGAATGGACTTCCAAATGGCCCCTGTTCATCACAAGATACAATTAGACGATTTAAAGAATTTATTCGCCCATTCAATCCGTTATATTCCTCACCCACCATTCCCAACCGAATGCTCACCCGTCCCTTTATGAGATCCAGGTCATATATTCCGATTGGTACTTGATATTGTAAAGAGAAAAAATTATTAATATCAATCGCACTCTGAACGGAAGTAAGGTAATTTTGTTTTTGTACTCTCCTGTATAACGCCTCTACTGAGGGTCGATACCTGTTCGGGTCTTTACCGATCTTTTTAAAAATAGTACGCCATTCCTGAATGCCAGAGAGTTCAGTAACATTTTTATTTTCTAAATCAAAATAAATAGATTCTTGGAACATCTGGAGTCTTCCTTTTATCATTTGCTGCGATTCCCCGACCACAATATCTTTATATTCAATTATCCCCAGCTTAAAGTTAGGTATTTGCTCAAATAATTCCTGTGAGAGTTGAATTTCCAACCATTCCACCTCCAAAATTCATTGAAAATAGTTTATCATAAATAGATGCGCATCTAATAATATAACAAGCCAATTATTAAAATAAATGACTTCTAGGGAAGGTGGGGTTTAAATGGATGTCCTAAACTTAAAGGAAGAACTCATCGCCTATAGTAAAGAAATTGGAATCGATAAAATTGGTTTCACAACCGCAGACACGTTTACTGAATTGAAAAACCGATTAATAAGGCAACAGGAACTCAAATACCAATCAGGATTTGAAGAACCAGATATAGAGAAAAGAGTGACCCCTTCATTATTACTAGAGGAACCTCGTTCGATCATTTCCATTGCCATTGCTTACCCTTCCAAAATGAATAACCGTGTTGAGAGTAAAAAGGGTGAGAGAAGAGGGATTTTCAGCAGGGCCTCTTGGGGTCTCGACTATCATCATGTTCTCAAGGACCGGCTGCACAAACTTGAGGAGTTTATCTCTGCAAAAATGCCAGAAGCTAGGTTAAAATCAATGGTTGACACTGGAGAACTTTCAGACCGCGCTGTTGCCGAGCGTGCTGGAATTGGTTGGAGCGGAAAAAATTGTTCCATTATTACACCGGAGTTCGGATCATATGTTTATCTGGGGGAAATGATTACCAGTATCCCTTTTGAACCAGATACACCAATTGAAGATCAATGCGGGTCATGCACAAAGTGTTTGGATGCTTGTCCAACAGGGGCTCTTGTACAAGGTGGACAAATTAATGCACAGCGCTGTATTTCTTATTTAACACAAACAAAAACATTTATCCCAGATGAGTTTAGAGACAAAATTGGTAACCGCGTCTATGGCTGTGATTCCTGCCAAACAGCATGTCCGGTTAACAAAGGGAAGAATTTTCATTTCCATGAGGAACTTGAAGCGGATTCTGATATTGCCAAACCGTTACTAAAGCCAATCTTAAAATTAAGTAATCGGGAATTTAAAGCTAAATTTGGCTACATTGCTGGTTCATGGCGAGGGAAAAAGCCGATTCAACGGAATGCGATTATCGCGCTTGCCCATTTTAAGGATATAACAGCAATTCCCGAATTAGTAGATGTATTAGAAAATGAGGGAAGCCCAGTATCAAGAGGAACAGCTGCCTGGGCCCTTGGGAAAATTGGCGGTGAAACTGCTTTCGCTGCCTTAAAAAAAGCTCAAGAGCTTGAAACCGATCTGGAAGTACAAAATGAAATAGAAAAAGGTTTAAGTTATTATAGGTAAAAATGAGTGAACTCAAGGGTTCGCTCATTTTTTTTGATTGAAATCCTGTCTTCTCTCATATGTATGAGAGAAAGGGGTGAGAAATATGCTTCATTTGATACAAGATTTATTTGATAAAAGAGTAAATCAATTTGTCTCCGATAAAAGAAAACATAAAGTATTTTTTCCAAAGGCTGAAATAAAACAAAGTGCATTGTCAAAAAGGTCTGCAGAAATTGTCAAAGTAAAAGCAGCCGGCAGAATAATAGAAAGAAATGAAGAGGATGAATTTCAAACAGTAAAATATCATGCTCATTATCAATATTTAATTAAGCAAAAAGGTATTCTTTACATGGAGGAAGAAGTCGAAGAAAGATTAGCTAAGTTTTATAAAGAGGCTTTAGTGATGGATGAGGAAATCAACCCTTATGATCATCATGAGTCTTATCAAGTACCAATTACACAGAGCTTAGAGGATAGTGATGAACGATTAAGCTTTCAATACAACCGCTTAAAAGCTGTACAATATGCGGAACGCTGGTGGAACAGCTACAATCCTGCCTACAAAAAATTTGAGAATGATTGCACCAACTTTATTTCACAATGCCTCCATACGGGCGAAGCGCCGATGAGAGGCTATCCAAATCGGGGCAAAGGGTGGTGGCTCCAAAATAAGAATTGGAGCTATAGCTGGGCGGTGGCACACTCATTTAAGCTTTATTTTGCACATTCTAAAAGTGGTTTACGGGCACGAGAAGTCAGCAGTCCTGATCAATTATTATTAGGTGATGTTATTTGTTACGATTTTGAAGGGGATGGACGATTTAATCATAATACAATTGTTACGGGTAAGGATGCACATGGAATGCCGTTAGTGAACGCCCATACCTATAATAGCCGAATGAGGTATTGGGCATACGAAGATTCATCTGCCTACACACCTAAAATAAAATATAAGTTTTATACGATTCTGGGTTAAAAATGCATCATTATTGAAAGGATAAATCATAGTGGTATAATGGCATGTAGAGTTTTTTATCGAGGTGAGAAACGTGTCAATAAATGTAGTATTATATCAACCACAGATTCCTTCTAATACAGGAAATATAGCAAGAACATGCGCCGGAACAGATACCAATTTACATTTAATCCGTCCATTAGGTTTTTCGACCGATGACAAAATGTTAAAAAGAGCAGGTTTGGATTATTGGCAACACGTTAATATTGTCTACTATGATTCACTTGATGACTTTTATGAAAAGAATGCTGGCGGTGATTTTTTTTATATCACAAAATTTGGTCAAAAGCCTTTTAGCAGCTTTGATTATAGTAATTCAAGCAAAGATTACTATTTTATCTTTGGACGGGAAACAACAGGACTTCCGAAAGATGTTATTGAAAATAACAAAGACGTCAGTTTGCGGATCCCTATGAATGAAAATATTCGTTCCTTAAATTTATCCAATACAGCTGCCATTCTAATTTATGAAGCACTTCGTCAGCAAAACTATGCTCATCTAAAATAATAAAAGGAGGTCCTATCGGGCCTCCTTTTGATGAATGAAAGGAAGTTTGTCATGAATGAAGTTATCAATACAATTCTTAATCATCGCTCCCTTCGTCATTTTGAGGACAAGCCATTAACAGATGAACAAATCAAAACGATTGTTACTAGTGCCCAAGCAGCGGCAACATCAAGTTTTATTCAAGCCTACTCTATTATTGGTGTTAAGGACAAAGAGAAAAAGAAAAAATTGGCTGAGATTGCTGGTAACCAAGAATATGTTGAAAAAAATGGTCACTTTTTTGTTTTTTGCGCCGATCTTTATCGTCACACCATTATTGGGGAGAAGGAACAAAAAGATGTTACTCCATCTATCGAAAGTACTGAAAAGTTCATGGTTGCTCTAATAGATGCTTCTTTAGCTGCACAAAATGCAGCGATTGCAGCGGAATCACTTGGGTTAGGAATATGTTACATAGGTGGAATTCGCAATAACCTAGAAGAAGTTAAAAAGCTTTTAAAGACACCTGAGCGGGTTATTCCTTTGTTTGGGCTAGCTGTTGGAGTACCAACCAAATTGACAGACAAAAAACCTAGGCTCCCGTATGAACATGTTTACCATGAAGATGAATATCAACAAAGCACTGAAGTTTATCTAAGTCAACTGCAAAAATATGATGATTTGATTTCGTGTTACTATGAAGAGCGGACCAATGGGAAAAGAAAGGACCGCTGGACTGACCAAATAGCTACTATGCTTGATAGGAAGAGTAGAATGTATATGAAGGAGTTTGTTCAAAAAAATAAACTTAATCTTAAATAAAAAAACTGCCGATTGGCAGTTTTTTTATTTTGAAGAGCCTGGTTTGTCATTATAACCTGATGTGAAGATTGCCGCTAAAAACGTGACCATTACTAAACAAACGATGAAAGTGTTCATATTTATGTAATCCTCCTTCGTCATACATTTTTCATTTTTATCACACATATAGTTTTATTATAGCCTATCTTATAAAAATGAAAAGAGGGAGATTCTTTTTATTAATACAAAAAAGATAGACGCTACTTGGAATGGTACGCATGTTCAAAAGCTTATCAGCATAGAGTATATTAATCGTCTCTGATTAACCTACAGGGGGAGGGCCTTATGGATATTCTAAAAAAAATCGAGATGTATCGCGAAGAAGAAGAAAAGCTACGGTGGGAAGGGTCATTCGCAGATTATTTACAGTTGTTGAAAGAGAAGCCATGGGTTGCACAGTCGGCACATTCACGAGTTTATAATATGCTTAAAGATGCAGGAATTACTGAAGAAAAAGAGACGAAAAAGTACGAATTCTTTAGCAATCAATTATTTGGTTTAGAGGAATCGCTGGAACGGCTTGTTGAAGAATACTTCCATCCGGCAGCAAAAAGGCTGGATGTAAGGAAGCGTATTTTGTTATTAATGGGTCCTGTAAGTGGAGGGAAGTCAACTCTTGTTACCATGCTAAAAAGGGGACTTGAAGCTTACTCTCTCACGGATAGAGGCTCTGTGTTTGCCATTAAAGGATGCCCAATGCATGAAGATCCACTTCATTTAATTCCACATCATTTACGCAAGGATTTCCATGATGAGTATGGAATTCGCATCGAAGGTAATCTTTCTCCATTGAATATGATGCGTCTAGAACAGGAGTATGGTGGACGAATCGAAGATGTTTTAGTAGAAAGAATCTTCTTCTCCGAAGATAAGCGAACTGGAATCGGAACATTTAGCCCATCCGATCCGAAATCACAGGATATTGCCGATTTAACAGGAAGTATTGATTTTTCAACCATTGCGGAATTTGGTTCCGAATCAGATCCACGCGCCTATCGCTTCGATGGTGAGCTTAATAAGGCGAACCGTGGAATGATGGAATTCCAGGAGATGTTAAAGTGTGATGAGAAATTCCTTTGGCACTTGTTGTCTCTAACTCAAGAGGGGAATTTCAAAGCAGGCCGGTTTGCCTTAATTAGTGCTGATGAGCTAATCGTTGCACACACGAACGAAACGGAGTATCGTTCCTTTATCTCCAATAAGAAAAATGAAGCACTCCACTCAAGGATTATTGTTATGCCTATTCCTTATAACTTGAAGGTGTCACAAGAAGAGAGAATTTATGAAAAGATGATTAATGAGAGTGATGTTTCTGATGTTCACATTGCACCACATACGTTAAAGGTAGCAGCGATGTTTACCATCCTTACTCGCTTAAAGGAACCGAAAAAAGGCGATATTGATTTACTTAAGAAAATGCGCCTTTATGATGGAGAAAGTGTGGAGGGCTTTAATACGGCGGATGTGGATGAACTTAAGAAGGAATATCCAGATGAAGGTATGAGTGGTATTGATCCTCGTTACGTGATTAACCGGATTTCATCCACGATCATTCGTAAAGAAATACCTTCAATTAATGCACTTGATGTATTAAGATCATTAAAAGATGGGCTGGATCAACATCCGTCCATCACTACAGAGTTACGTGAACGTTATATGAATTATATCTCATTAGCCCGTAAAGAGTATGATAATATTGCCAAGAAGGAAGTCCAAAAAGCATTTGTTTATTCATACGAAGAATCAGCTAAAACGTTAATGGATAATTACCTTGACAATGTTGAAGCTTATTGCAACAAATCGAAGCTTCGCGATCCACTTACTGGAGAAGAAATCAATCCAGATGAAAAGCTCATGCGTTCTATTGAAGAACAAATCGGCATCTCTGAAAATGCGAAAAAGGCTTTCAGGGAAGAAGTACTAATAAGAATTTCTGCTTTTGCAAGAAAAGGCAAACGTTTTGACTACAACTCTCATGACCGCCTGCGTGAAGCCATTCAAAAGAAATTGTTTGCAGATTTAAAGGATGTAGTAAAAATCACCACTTCATCGAAAACACCTGATGAACAGCAATTGAAAAAGATTAATAACGTGGTGGCCAGGTTAGTTGATGAGCATGGCTATAATACAACATCAGCTAATGAATTGCTGCGTTATGTTGGTAGTCTATTAAATAGATAAGTGGATTAAAATAGCTAGGACTGGCAGAAGGTAATCTGTCAGTCTATTTTTTTCCTTATGATGATAAGGAAAAGTCCCGGTGCATCCATATGGATAATTTGTCCAATTTAGCAGGCAAAAGCACAATTGTCAAAATAATTTGTAAATTATTCTATTTTTCTGCATAGGATAAAGTAATCCATATTTATCTTAATTTTTTCATTCGAGTTATATTATGAATTTGATAAAAATTTGTGCATTTTGGAAACTAATAAATTAATAAGGAGGGGTTTACATTGTCAGTTAACAACCATCAATTTGTCATTTCAAGAGAAGATTGGTCCCTCCATCGTAAAGGCCACGATGATCAGCAGAGGCATCAGGAAAAAGTCCAGGAGGCAATTCGCAACAATCTTCCAGACTTAATTACAGAAGAGAGCATAATTATGTCTAATGGTCGAGATGTAGTAAAAATTCCGATTCGTTCATTGGACGAATATAAAATTCGTTATAATTATGACAAAAACAAACACGTGGGCCAAGGTGATGGTGACAGTCAAGTAGGTGATGTCGTTGCACGTGACGGTTCTAGCGGCCAAAAGGGACCAGGTAAAGGCCAAGGAGCAGGAGACCAAGCAGGCGAAGACTATTTTGAGGCAGAAGTATCATTAATGGAGCTTGAGGAAGCCCTATTTAAACAATTAGAGCTTCCAAATTTAAAAAGAAAAGAACAAGAAGAGCATCTCGTTGAAAATATTGAATTCAACGATATACGAAAAACAGGTTTAATGGGGAATATCGATAAGAAACGAACGATGATGTCTGCATTTAAAAGGAATGCAATGAGCGGGAAGCCTGCTTTTCACCCTATTTATAAGGATGATTTGAAATTTAAGACTTGGAATGAAGTAGTTAAACCGGATTCCAAAGCGGTGGTCATCGCAATGATGGATACAAGTGGAAGTATGGGGATATGGGAGAAATATATGGCACGCAGCTTTTTCTTCTGGATGACACGCTTTTTAAGAACGAAATATGAAACAGTGGAAATTGAGTTTATTGCGCACCATACTGAGGCTAAAGTTGTTACTGAGGAGGACTTTTTCTCTAAGGGTGAAAGCGGTGGGACAATTTGTTCATCTGCATACCGCAAAGCATTAGAAATCATTGATGCCAAATACAATCCACGTAAGTTCAACATCTATCCATTCCACTTCTCAGACGGTGATAATCTCACATCGGATAACGCCCGCTGCGTGAAGCTAGTTGAGGAATTAATGAAGGTGTCAAACATGTTCGGGTATGGAGAGGTAAATCAATACAATCGGCATTCAACCTTAATGTCAGCCTATAAGAACATTAAAGATGATCAATTCCGCTACTATATTCTTAAGCAAAAAGCAGATGTATTTCATGCGATGAAGAGCTTTTTCCAAGCCGAAGAATCGAAATTATTTGCTTAACAAAAACGACTGGTGTCAGGCACCAGTCGTTTTTTGCTATTGCTACAAGTTACTTTACATTAAGCTTTGTGGAATTGGTAAAGATGACAGGGTGATAGCAGAAGATACGGATTTCTTAAGTGGAATCCAAAACTATTTATGAACTTGTTAATAACAGAAAACAAATTCATTAACTTTTTAAAAACTCTAATGTCAGCCTATAAAAATATTAAAGATGAACGATTCCGTACTTATATTCTTAAGTAAAAAGCATACGTCCTTCATACAATGAAAAGCTTTATTCAAAAAGAGGAATCAAAATTTTACGCGTAAGCAAAAAGCCAGCAGATGCCGGCTTTTTAGATTTTTTTTATTTGTATCTTCCTTTTGTCCATTCCGCATAGGCTTATATGAAAATAAGTGTACAAACTATAGCATAAATAATCATGAAGTTCTCAGGCTTAGCATCCAAGCCGATTGCCAGTTACTTGAGGACCGAGTGATAGGGGGAAAGTAGGGAAGGTTCATGAATGGTTTTTTTCTTGTATGATAACATGATGAGCCTGCAAGAAAACAGGAGATTTGATTTGCCTAGTTTTCCGGGAGTATTCTTTGAGTTTTATATGAAAGGTGGGTGTATATGCTAAAAGAAGTTTGTGTAGAGAATTTTACTTTGGTTCCTGTGGCTATTGAAAAGGGGGGACATCGCATTGAGCTTTGTGACAACCTATCTGTCGGAGGCACTACTGTTAGTCACGGGGTAGCTGCAAAAACCATTGCATATTGTCACTCCAAAAATACGAAGGTAATGACCATGGTTAGGCCCAGAGGCGGAAACTTTACTTATACTAAAGAAGAAATTGAGATTATGCAAAATGATATTGCCCATTTCAAGCAGTTAGGGACAGATGGAGTGGTGATTGGCTGCTTAAATGATTCTGATTGGATTGATGAGGATGCCATGCTCAAACTGCTAGAATCTGCGAAAGGGCTGGATGTAACCTTTCACATGGCGTTTGATCAGATAAAAAATGAATATCAGTTTGAAGCTATTGATTGGCTTGTGAAACATCGAGTGAATCGAATTTTAACACACGGAGGACCAAGTACTAAATCAATCGAAGACAACCTTAGCCGTTTGAAGGAATTTGTGGATTTTGTGGCTGACCAAATTATTATTCTTCCCGGAGGGGGAATAACTGACAAGAACCTAAATAATATAGCAAGTATGTTAAATATTAGTGAAGTTCACGGGACAAAAATTGTGGGTGAGCTTTGTTAAGTTGCTGGCTCCAAAAACACAAGTTAATATTCAATCATTATATCCAAAAATCGACAGGTGCCTGGCACTTGCCGTTTATTTATAGTTTTCAACGTACACAAAGATAGGACTTTACGTGGAGAGGTGGGTATGATAGGCTTGGTTGCCTGATGAAACAACTGTTTAGCCTTTCAAGACAAATCGTACCCACAGAGGCTCCACGTCAAGTCCTTATCCACTTATCTTGGCATACATGTACACAAAGATAAAAGGTGCATTGTATCAATCTTTTGTCGATGATACTGTAGATAACTGTACTTTAATGCAATAAGCATCTTCCCTGAAAAGGTGGATTATATACAAGATTCTTTTCATAACTTGTATATAATACGTTTATTTTTTTTATTCAAAAAACATACTGCCATTTATAAGATTGATTAAATAAATTCAATCGAATGACAGAGATGCTATATGGAAGGAACTTTTGAAGTCGGTGTTGATTTTATTAATACTGATGATATAGCTAGCTTGCAGCAGTTCTTGTTGAAAAATGATCCTCAGCCTTCTGAACCTAATATTACTTGGGAAACCACTAATAAATAATAAAAAGTTCGATTATTAATACAAATGAAAGGCGATGACTGAGTGTCATCGCCTTTTTGTGTTTACCATCTTATGCAGCTTTATCAATGGAAGTGATGTATTCTTTACCTTTCTTTGAATCAAATCGTCCTTCCCACTTAGACATAACGATTGCTGCCAATGAGTTACCGAATACATTAACAACGGTACGAGCCATATCTAGAAGTCTATCGATACCCGCTATAAATGCGAGGCCTTCTAGTGGAATGCCTACTGTTCCTAAAGTTGCTAATAGAACCACAAAAGAAACACCCGGTACACCTGCAATTCCTTTGGATGTAACCATTAATACTAACATTAAAGAAATTTGTTGAGAAATACTTAAATCGATTCCGTACATTTGAGCAATGAAAATTGCTGCTAGCGCTTGATAGAGGGTAGAACCATCTAAGTTAAATGAATAACCTGTTGGAATAACAAAGGAAACAACATCTTTCGGACACCCGTATTTCTCCATTTTTTCCATCACTTTTGGCAAGACGCTTTCTGAACTGGCCGTTGAAAAAGCTAAAATGATTTCGTTCTTTAATATCTTTGTAATATGAAGAATGCTGGTCCCACATATCTTTGCTATAACACCTAACACAGCAACAATAAAAAAGAACATTGCGGCATAAACACAAATAACTAATTTTCCAAGTGGAATTAAGGACGCTACTCCAAATTTTGAAACCGTTACACCTATAAGGGCAAAAACGCCAAATGGTGCAAATTTCATAATCTGATTTGTTACCCAAAACATGGCATCGGCCGTACCTTGGAAGAATGCAAGAACTGGTTTTCCTTTTTCACCGATTGCTGCAATTCCTAACCCAAACATAACGGAAAAGAAAATGATAGCAAGCATGTCCCCATTTGCTATAGATTCGAAGATATTTTTCGGAACAATATTCACAAATGTATCCATAAAACTATGACTTGTTGCTTCACTTGTTGAGTCTACATATGTTTGTATATCGCCTTTAGCCAGTTTGGACATATCCACACCTACACCTGGCTTAAAAATATTCGCTGCAAGCAAACCTATTATAATAGCGATCGATGTAACAATTTCAAAGTAAAGAATGGTTTTCCCACCGAGTTTACCTAACTTTTTCATATCCCCGGTTCCGGCAACACCAAGGATTAGTGTTGAAATAACAATGGGAACCACAATCATTTTTATCATTCGAATAAAGATGTCACCAATGGGCTGTAAATAGGTTGCAACTGCAGGATTTCCGTAAAAAATGGCTCCGACAATAATCCCCAAAATCAATCCAACAAGTATTTGATAACCTAAGCCAAACTTAAATTTTTTCATCCAATATCCTCCTTAAAATATAGAGTGTAAACGCTTACTAATTTTTCTGTGAATTTTAAAATGTAAGTTAATCATATAAGGAGATTATTAAATCCTACTAAATCCGACATAACTGATTATAAAATATTTACCTTATTTTGAATCGACAGAAAAAATCCCAGAACTTTGCTAAAGATCTGGGGAAATAAATCGTTTCTTTTATGAAGTTTGAGAGTATTTTTCTACTGTATCAAGGAACAAAACTTGGAGGAACTTTTTAATATTAATTTTTACTTTTGTTGCTTCATTGCTATTTTGATTCATTTCTTTCATTCGTACCCTTATTTCTTGAAAATCGAAATAACGGGGTGCATAATATTCAAAATTGGGGTTGGTATAATCCAATGTTCCTAATGAAGCCAAGTTGTTAAGTGCTGCTATAATGGCTCTGCGGATACGCTGTTCAATCGATTTCGTTTCTTTTTTAATATCCAGGATGTCTGCTTTATTCGAACTGGAAATAGCTTCGTATAAATCCTTGAGAGGGGGCAATAGTGCAGTGGAATCATTGCGATTTATTAAAAATTCCATCATCAATACCATATCCCCACTTCCTGATTCTCCGATAATCCCCATATCATTTAATATGGAATATACGATTTCTTTCACACTTCGTTGTTTTTGCGTAAACTTGTCTGATTCCATGTATGCCAGGGATTCCCGAATAGTCATTAACGATTGTCTAAGGCGATATTGTCCTACTGTTTTTTTCAGAATGCTTTGTACTTCTAATCGGTTGATTGGTTTATGAATAAAGAACTCAACACCCTTTTCATAAGCTTCACCGACAATTTCTTTATTTTCGATTTGAGAAATCATGATGAATTGTCCTTGAAATCCTTGAATCCTCAATTGTTCAATTGTTTCAATTCCGTCGAGATTAGGCATTAAAAAGTCGATTAAGACAACATCTGGACGGATCGAAAGGATGAGCGGAAGCGAATGGGCGCCAGATTCTGCTTCACCGACTACATCTCCTAGCTTGCCCTCTGAAATGATTTTCTTTAGCATTCTACGACTTGCTTTATCGTCGTCTACTATAAAATATCTCAGTTTTATTCACCTTTCTTTCTTATGTTATCGGTAGGAATTTTGATTCGAAAAGTAGTACCTTCATCTTGTGATTCTACTTCAATTTGGCCTTGAAGAGTATGAACAATTTCATGTACATGAGATAGACCAATCCCTGTTGCACCAACCCCATGATTATTGAATTTTGTTGTATAGCCAGGTTCAAAGATGATTGAAAGGTCCTCTTCGGGAATTCCATTTCCAGAATCTTTTATAGTGAAAGAAATAAACTCTAGTTCCTCGAAGATATCTATATCGATTTTTCCTTTTTCCGAAATGGCCTCAACAGCATTAGCGGTCAGATTATTCAATAATGCCAGTAATTGTATTTTTTGATGGGTATAAAAATCAGTAGAAATTGTCAGATTAAACAAGATTTTTTTGTCTAACATTTCACTATATTTTTCATTTGCTGTAACCACAAATCCTAGCACATCAGAAAGAAAAAGATCATCATTACTTTTTTGAATCGTTATCTTGGACAGACCTGAAAGTATCCGCTGTGAATCCTTTTTCACTTCATGTATTTCTTGAGCAATGAGCAATGCTTGCACGCTTAGCTCGCCCTGATTGCTCTTCTTTAATTTTCGATATAAATCATGGCAAGATGCCGTGATTTGTTCAATATGATTCATTGATTTCTGAAGGTAGAGAGTTTCCGAATATAATTCCGATCCAACTTCGAGCATTTCTTGCATTCGTTTTTTTTGTTCCGAAACAGTTATGGAACTATATAGTCCTACAACGAAGTAGCTCCGGAATAAGGCAACCCCGCTTAATATTGCCCATTCGCTAAAACCTGAGTTCTTATGATTTAATAACAGGTAGCGCATCAGGTGCTCTGCGCCGTTTGCGATAAACTCTATTCCTGCAGCCAAAAAACCAAGTAGAAGGGGAAAAGTTTTGTATTTCTCTATTTTAATCACGCTGAGCCCTAAACCAAACAAGAAATAAAACAGAAATGCAGGCAGATGATTCTTTATGCTTGCCAAGAAAGGAACGGGATCGATCATCAAATCTCCAAGAATGCGAAAACAAACGACAATCATGCCAGTGAAGAACCCAGTTAGAGCTAATGAAGCTGGTGGCTGAATAAGAATTATTAGAAAAAAAGTAATACTTCCTAATCCGAAACGAAAAGCCTCCCCATTGAAAGGAATTACTTTGATTTCGCTAGCAAACGCGGTTAACAGACCAGTAAGAATTAAGGAAATCCATCTAGATTTGTTAAAAAATATCTCAAAAAATGAAAATGAAGAAAACATTTATGTCTCCTTTGAAGTAATGAAGGCACCTAACTAAACAGGTGCCTTTACTTATAGATAATTTATTTTACCATTTCCTGAAGCAAATCAGAACATACTATAACCTGTTTTTTGTAAATGTATCAAAAGATGTCATTTTTCATCCATATTATGCGGATGCGATGTGATTGCACCAGATAAAAAAAATTTTCTTTAAGAAAAGTAAACATACTGCCATTTATAAGATTGATTAAATAAATTCAATCTTATAAACATGGACTTCATGTATTTCATGCGATGAAGAGCTTTTTCCAAGCCGAAGAAGCGAAACTATTCGCATAATAAAAAGAACGACAGGTGCCTGACACCTGTCGTTCTTTTTTATTCAATCGATAGAATACCGCTTTGACCTTGAGGCGTGTGTCCTTGTTTCTTTACATTTAATTTTGTTAGGTTCGTAAAGATAATAGGAGTAACAGTAGATGGAGCTGACTTCTTGATGAAATCTAAATCAAATTTTAGAATTTCTTGCCCTTTTGTAATCTGCTCGCCTTCTTTTACAAGAACTGTAAAACCTTCTCCTTTTAAATTCACAGTATCCATCCCAACATGGATGAGAATTTCATATCCTTGTTTTGATTTGAGTCCAAGGGCATGTTTTGTTGGAAATATATTAATGATTTCACCGTCAACAGGTGAAACTACTGAACCTTTAGATGGAACGATTGCAAAACCATCACCCATCATTTTTTGTGAAAAGACCTGGTCTGGAACCTCATGAAGTGGAATAATTTCTCCTTCAATAGGCATAATAAATTCTTTTTCCGAAAGAGGTAGTTTCCGATTCTCTTTCACTGATGTGTCTTCGTTGGGAATTATATCAAGATTTACATTGTCCATATCAATTTTCTTCATAGCATCGGCAACAAATTCTACTTCAGTCCCAACCACGATTTGCAGATTGGATTTATTTAATTTCATAATTCCTCTAGCACCATGCGCTTTGAGGGCAGATTCGCTTACCTTCTCCATATCTTTAATATTTAAGCGAAGGCGTGTTATGCAATTATCAATTGTTGTAATGTTTTCTCTTCCACCAATATCATTAATAAAATGATAAGCCATCGTTTCAAATTCATTGTTACCAACAGTGGCAGCGGGAGTCGCATTATCGAAGTTTTCGTCATCATCCTCACGGCCAGGTGTTTTAATATTAAATGCTTTAATTAATCCGTAGAAAATAACGAAATAAATAACGGCGTAGACAAGACCTACTACTAATAACAATAATGGCTTTTCAGCGATGTTAAAGTTTAATGCATAATCAATAGCACCTGCAGAAAAAGTGAAGCCATCACGAATTCCAAGCATCGATGTAATAACAAAGGATAATCCTGTTAAAACAGCATGAACACCATATAATAATGGAGCAATAAACATAAATGAAAACTCAACTGGTTCTGTAATCCCTGTGAGGAATGAAGTCAATGCTAGACCAATAAACATTCCTAATGTAGCTTTTCTTTTCTCCGATTTTGCGGCAGCTACAATAGCAAACGCTGCACCAGGAAGTCCAAACATCATAACTGGGAAGAATCCAGTCATATAACCGCCCGCAGATGGATCTCCAGCAAAGAAACGTGCAATATCTCCGGTTTTACCAGCATACTCTCCAAATTGGAACCAGAATAAACTGTTTAATACATGGTGCAAGCCTAAAGGAATGAGCAGACGGTTTAAAAAACCGAAAATACCTGACCCGATTGCTCCTAAGCCAATAATCCAGTTGCCGAGCCCATTAATGCCATCCTGAATCGGCGGCCAAGCAAATCCGGCAATTCCAGCTAAAAGAACCATTGCAATGGAAGTAATAATTGGAATAAACCTTCGGCCACTAAAGAAGCCTAACCACTCAGGCAACTTTATATCATGGAAGCGATTGTATAATAATCCCGCAATAATCCCGGCTAATATTCCTCCAAGAACTCCCATATTAATATCTTTATCAATTGCTTTTGTTCCTTCAGTTAAAACCAAGTAACCTATTGCACCGGATAATGCAGCGGCACCGTTGTTATCCTTTGAAAAACCAATGGCTACTCCAATCGCGAAGATTAATGCTAAGTTTGCAAAAATCGCGTTTCCTGCATTCGCAATAAATGGAATATCTAGTAAATCGGGTTGTCCAAACCGAAGCAATAGCCCTGCAGCAGGCAATACTGCTATCGGAAGCATTAATGCTTTACCAATCCGTTGTAAAAAGCCTAACATAATAGTTCTCTCCTTTTTAAAAGTCATTCTAGTGAAAGCGCTTTTCCATTAGTAAATATATCACTAAATACTTATAGATGTCTATACCAATTTTTAATTCAATAATAGATATTTAAATTCCTTTACCATACTTGATGGGCGAAAGATGGAAAATTTAAGTTTATCGATTCAATTAAATTGGTATAGACAACTAGAAAATGATAATGCTAATATATAGTATAGAAATACCCGAAAGGAAGTAATTTCAATGATTCAAAAATTTAATCATATTTTGCTTAAGGGAATCCAAGTTTATGCAGAAGATATATTAATTGAAAATGGATTTATTAAAATAAATAACGGAAAAATAGTGGAAATCGGATCAATGGAAGAACTTGAAAAGGAGAATGAATTTGAAGTTATTGAGCTTCCTGGGCACTATAAAGCAATTCCCGGTTTAATCGATGTTCATATTCATGGGGTCAATGGTGCTGATACGATGGACGCCACTATGGAAGCACTAGACACAATGGTTACAGCTCTACCGAAAGAAGGAACCACAAGTTTTTTAGCCACAACAATGACCCAAGAAGGTAAACAAATTGAAAATGCTTTAATAAATGCAGCGCAATACATTGAAAAGCAGAAACCAAATGGAAAGGCCGAAATACTTGGCCTCCATCTTGAAGGGCCGTTTGTAAACGCAAAAAGAGCAGGGGCACAGCCGATACAGCATATTATTGACCCAGACCTTGCTTTATTTCAAAAGTGGCAAAACCTTACAAAAGGGAATATTAAACTTGTCACACTTGCGCCAGAGCAGCCAGGTGGATTAGAAATGATTCGATATTTAAAGTCAAATGGGATCATTGCATCAATTGGTCACACAGATGCATCCTATGATGAAGTTAACGAAGCCATTGATGCTGGTGCAAACCACGTAACCCATCTTTTTAATCAAATGAGGGGGCTGCATCACCGTGAACCCGGTGTCGTGGGTGCAGCTTTTTTACGAGATGAATTAAAAGCTGAAATTATCGTGGATGGGGTGCATGTTCGTCCGGAAATGGTAAAACTTGCTTTCAAACAAAAGCAAAGTGAAGGGTTAATCTTAATAACCGATTCCATGCGGGCGAAATGTTTGAAAAATGGTAAATATGATCTTGGTGGTCAAGAAGTAACAGTAAAAAATGGAAAAGCAGTCCTTGAGGACGGAACTCTTGCTGGAAGTATTTTGAAAATGGGGCATGCAGTAAAAAATATTATTGCTTATACTGGCTGTCCACTTGAAGATGCAATTGAAATGGCTTCCGTGAATCCAGCAAAGCAGTTGAATATTTATGATCGGAAAGGCAGTATTGCTGTTGGAAAAGATGCAGACATTGTCATTCTTGATGAAGAAATGGAAGTTTATATGACACTTTGCCATGGGTCGCTTGCATTTAAAAGGGAGGAAAACTCAAAATGAGGATTATTGAAGTAAAAGATTACCAACAAATGAGTAATAGAGCGGCTGAATTTATCATTGAAAAGGTAGTTCAGAATCCAAGTATTAAACTTGGATTGGCAACAGGTGGGACACCAATCGGAACCTATAAAAGTCTAATCGAGGATCACAAAATGAATGGGACCTCTTATCAGAAAGTAACCACTTTTAATTTGGATGAGTACATGGGACTATCAGGTGATAATAAGAACAGCTACCGGTATTTTATGAATAACCAACTTTTTAATTATATTGATATGAATAAAGCTAAAACAAATATTCCAAGCGGAATTGCTGCTGATTTTCAAGAAGAATGCAATCGTTATGAAGATTTAATTGCTAAGCATGGTGGCGTTGATTTACAAATTCTCGGAATTGGCAGTAATGGGCATATTGGATTCAATGAACCAGGAACTTCCTTTGGTTCCAAAACGCATATTGTAAAGTTAGCACCTTCGACCATTCAAGCAAATGCAAGATTTTTTAACCGAATCGAAGAGGTTCCTACTAAAGCGATTACGATGGGGATTTCAACCATTATGAAAAGCAAAGAAATTCTTCTACTGGTTTCAGGTGATAAGAAAAAAGAAGCACTTTTTAGACTCTTAAACGGCGAAATTAATGAAAGTTTTCCTGCATCCGTGTTGAAAAATCACCCTTGTGTTACAATTATTGCAGATAAAGAGGCAATAGCAGATCTAAAGGTTCACTATAGCGCAAAGGTGCCAATGTAAAGGAAAGGATGCAGTTGGAGGAAAATGATTAATAAGAATTCTCCCATTCCAATTTATTATCAACTTGAAGGATATATCAAAGAGTTAATTGAAAACGGCGAATTGCGACCTGGTGATTCTCTTCCTCCTGAGAGAGAATATGCGGAGAAATATCAAATTAGCCGGATGACCGTTAGACAGGCCTTTACACAGTTAGTAAATGAGGGCTATTTATATCGTTTGCAAGGAAAAGGAACATTTGTTGCAGAAAGAAAAATCGAACAGCCCCTTCAGGGATTAACAAGTTTCACAGAAGATATGAAGGCAAGAGGATTGGAACCAGGGAGCCAATTAATCCACTTTGAAATTATTCCGGCGACAAAACAAATAGCAGGTCAGCTTTTGATTTCTGAATATGGACCCGTATATGAAATCAAACGGATTCGTATGGCAGATAGTGTCCCAATGGCCTTAGAAACAAATTATATTTCAGCAAATCTCGTTAAAGGACTTACGGAACAAATTGTAAATAAATCCCTATACGCACATATTGAAGGACAGTTAGACTTAAAAATTGATAGCGCTTCTCAGATTATTGAATCATCAATTGCCAGCCAAAGTGAGGCAAATTATTTAAAGATCACCAAAGGGTCACCAGTTATGTTAATCCAAAGAAATACTTTTCTTAAAGATAATACCCCGGTTGAATTTGTTAAATCTGTATATCGTGCGGATCGTTACAAGTTTATGATTCAGATGAAACGCTGAAAACAAAGGAGATTATTTACCTTGTTCAATCTTTATTTTTCTAAGCTTAAAGAATTATTAAGTTTAATCGAAAAAGATGAAAATGAAAACCTCAAAACAGCTGCAGAGAAAGTGGCCCAGTGCATCCAAAAGGATGGGATTGTTCATGTTTTTGGTTGCGGACATTCCCATATGCTTGGGGAAGAACTATTTTACCGAGCTGGAGGATTGGTTCCAATTAATCCAATCCTAATAGAAGATTTAATGCTGCATAAAGGGGCGGTTCGCTCCTCTCAATTAGAAAAAGAAAATGATTTTGCAGAACAATTCATGAAAAATGTTAAGATTCAACCTCAAGATATTGTCATTGTCGCATCAACCTCTGGCAGGAATCCTGTGCCAATTGATGTGGCCGAGATTGCTAAAAATAAAGGTGCATTTGTCATTAGCGTCACATCGTATGTTTATACAAAAACCGTGAAGTCAAGACATAAAAATGGTAAATATTTGTATCATACGGCTGACCTTTCCATTGATAATCATATTAAAGTGGGTGATGCATTAATGGAGCACGAGTCAATTGGTGTAAACTTTGGTTCAGGTTCAACGGTTGTAGGGACAGCAATTGTTAACGGAATAATGGTTGAAGCCATCAGCCTAATGATTGAAAATAATTTTGAACCGCCAATCTTTAAAAGTGGCAATGCAGATGGTGCCGAAGAACATAATCGAGATCTTATTAACAAATATAAAGGCCGAATTCCGATGCTGGAAAATTGACCCTTAAAAACAAGCCGACAGTTTCAATAGTTGGTTTTTTTTGTGGAAAATTGTTATTATGCCCGATTATTAAATACGTTTATTTTCCATCAATACTTTCTTTGAAAAACATTAACACTATAAAAGTAATATGAATTTCAGAAGGAGGTATTTCGATTGATAAAAAAACCAGTTGGGTTACTGTTAACAGCGGTCTTAACAATGGGCCTTGCTGCTTGTAATAACAATGATAATAAAGAGATAAATGATCAAGGGTCAAATCGTATAGGAATGAACACGAATAACAGAAACAATACCCCTTATATGGATGTACGTAATGGGAGAGATGATGGGATCGACCACAATGGTCCTTTAACTGAGGATTATACGAACAATAATAACAGCGAATCTGATTCTGATGTAAATTTTTATAACAATAAACGAAAAAACAAGAAGAATTACAACAACAATGATGATATGATTTCTGCATATCAAACAAATTTGAACAGTAATCAATACCCTCATACAAGAGCGGTATTAATCCGAGATGCAAAGTACCAGTTTATTCGTCTCGATCCTAGACTAGGTAATTTGGCACTCCAACAGATCCAACCTTATATTCAGCAGCAAAGACCGAATGGACAAGCACCAGTCCAACAACAACCGGCACCAATTCAACAGCAACCAGCACCAATTCAACAGCAACCAGCACCGAAGCAACAACGGCCAGCACCACCACAAGCCCAACCGGCACCAAAACAGCCAGCTGCTACACAAAATAATGCACCTGCCACTGGGACAGTTAGTCAATACGTACAACAAGTAATTGACTTAACAAATGCCCAACGCAGTAAAAACGGACTTCCAGCTTTAAAGGCGGACACACAGTTAAACAGTGTTGCACAGAAAAAATCGTTGGATATGCAGCAAAAAAATTATTTTTCACATACAAGCCCTACCTATGGATCACCATTTGACATGATGAGAGACTTTGGCGTGACTTATAAATCTGCAGGTGAAAATATCGCACAAGGACAACGAACGCCACAAGAAGTAGTAACTGCTTGGATGAACAGTGAAGGGCATCGTAAAAATATCTTAAGTTCAAATTTTACTCATATTGGGGTAGGATTTGAAGCGACAGGCAAACACTGGACCCAAATGTTTATTGGTAAATAAAGTGAAAACAAACCGACAAAAGTTAATCTTCTGTCGGTTTGTTTTTTAAATGATAATATTTTCTTTTTTCATTATCGACGAAATCGTTGGAAATTTAAAATGAAAAGTGGTTCCCATTCCCACTTCACTTTCAGCCCAAACCGTACCATCCATTGCACGTGCAATGCTGTAAACCACCATCATACCTAAGCCTGTTCCATTTTTTCCTTTTGTGGAATAAAATGGTTCTCCTAATCGCTCCAGCTGTTCTATGGTCATTCCAACACCTGTGTCCTTCACACTAATGGTTACATTGTTTTTACTATACTCCGTTGTGACAGTTAAATAACCTCCATTAGGCATTGCTTCAATCGCATTTTTGAGGACATTCACAAAGCATTGCCGGAATTTCTGGCCATCCCCTTTTATGAATCCAATCACTGAAAAGTCTGTGCTAATCTCGACTGAATTTTGATTGGCTAAGGGCTGAAGTATATTTATTAATTGCCGTAATTCACTTTTTACATTTAGTTCCTCAAATGCCTCAAGCGATGGTTTTGCAAAGGTTAAATAATCTTGGATAACCCGTTCAGCCGAAATTAACTCCTCTTTTACAATCGATAAATATTCTTTCCGTTTTTGCCTTGAAAGGTAATCATCTTGAAGGAGCTGAACAAACCCGCTAGCTGCAGTTAGTGGATTACGAATCTCATGGGAAATGGCCGCTCCCATTTGTTCGACTGCTTTTAATTTTTCAGCTTTAATCAGCTGTTGCTGCATTTCATTATTTCTTCTAACAAATTCAATCCCATAGGAAATGATCCCAATTCCGAGAGAGGGAATGAATAAGAACGCAGTCCATGCATCCAGCCAATAGGAATGGGGATGGGCGAAGCTCATCCCAATGACTGTCACTATGCCGAGGATCATTCCCAAACATACTGTCACGAAAATGCGGCGTGCTGGCACTTGCTTTAAAAACCAAGGATATAATCGCCAAAATACTACTGTGAGAGGTACATAAAACATAATGGTTTGAAAAAAGCCTGAATCAAAGCCATAGAAACCCCGTATGATAATAATTGCTCCTATAAGAATCGGGCCAATTCCAACATAAAGGGCCCCCAAAACCAAAGGAATAATCCTTAAATCATATCTGGCATAAGGAATCGGATTGTATGAGAAATTGATACATAACCATAACATAGCAATAAAAAAAATCGTAAGTGAGGGTTTGGATAGGGTGAATTTTCTAAAATTATCGAAAAAAATTAAACAAAAAAACAATAAAATAATATATATTGAGAGGTTTAAGAAAAGATGTTTCGTAATTTCCATTGTCTCACCATCCAAAAAGGGCTGATAGGAAAATTTTACATGTATTTTCCGCATTATACAACAAAATTTGCATAATATTTAGAAAAATATGTTTTGAATTGATAAAAAAAGGAAGGCTTGTATTATTTACAAGCCTTCCATGCTTAAATGAGAAGATGAAATTGTATTTCTACCTTTTGTCTTAGATAAATATAATGCCGAATCAGCCATTTGAATTAATGCTTGCGGTTTTTCTAAAGTTGTTGGAACCATTGTGGCAAATCCAATACTTAACGTAACAATATCAGCAATGTCAGAACTAATATGAGGAATTTTAAGTAACTTAATTGTCTCCTGAATTTGATAAGCAATTTTCATCCCTTCCTCCATGGTGGTAGAAGGAGAGATGAGAGCAAATTCCTCACCTCCATAACGGCAAAAAGTATAATGAGAGTTAACAGCCATTTGATTGTTAATAGCTTGTGCAATTGATTGTAAGCAAAAATCTCCAGTTAGATGGCCGTATGTATCATTGTATTTTTTAAAGTAATCAATATCAAACATAATTAATGTGATTGGCGTATGACTTATAGAAGAATTAGCCCATGCTTTATTAAGTGTTTCGTCAAAATATCTTCTGTTGGCAATCCCTGTTAGTCCATCTAAGTAGGATAGTTGATTGAGTAATTGATTTGCCTCTTGTAGTTTTTGTTCGGTAAGTTTTCGATCAGTAATATTTCTTGATACAATAATGACTTTCTTACTTCCATCTTCTTCGAAATGAACGCTTTTTAAAGTAGATTCAATCCAAACATAATCTCCTATATTCGTACGGTACCTGTAGGTTGATTCAGCCCCACCCTCATGAAGTGCTTTTTCAAACATGTCTTTTGTTTGTACAACATCATCTGGATGAATAAAAACCTCCATTTTTTTTCCGAGAAGTTCAGGATACTCAAAATGAATAATTTCTTTTACAGCGGGTGAAATATAAATATATTCGGCTTTTTCGTTGTGCATTGTAATCATGTCACTTGAATATTCAGCTATGAGGCGAAAACGTTCTTCTGTTTCCTTCAATTTCATGACATTATGCTTTAATTGATTTTGTACTTCGTATGACTTCACCACGAAAACAAAAAAATGATAAGCAAAAAAACCACCAATGAGAGAAATTAAATAATGTATGGTTAAAACACTTTTGAGCATTTGGAAGTTATCAATTCTGATAATGAAAATGATTGAAACAATTAATAAACCAATCAGATTCATTATGAAAGCCTTTAAAGTTCTGGAATAGTTTAATGTTGCGATTCCACCACAGAGGATGCCTGTTAATACAGCCCCGATTGCTCCCAATAAGGAAGATTCATTCATACCAAAAAGAAGGATTCTTCCTGCTGCAATAAGAACAGCAGCCAATAATGCTGGGATATACCCACCGAAAGTTGCTGCGATCACTATTGCCAAATGGCGTAGATCAGCAATCGTGTTTACGTTAATTTGAATGCTAAACGACATTAAGATATTCCCTAGAACTCCAAAACAAAATCCCCAATATAATTTTGAGGATAGCGGAGAGGAAGAATTAATTGGCTTATCTTTAAATAACACTCCCATAATAGAAAAGGAAGCAATTAATAGTGAGGCATTTGAAACAAAATCTTTTAACATGCATACTCTCCTGGAATAGTGAATAAAGTTCTTAGAGCTATTGTGCAATATTATTTCATAAATTATTTGCATCTTTCCAATTATACTATGAATTAGATATTTATGACAAAGTTAGATTAAAAAAGGCTCCCTTGTGACGTTCTTGAACAGTTAGTGTCAATTTTTTTTTAATTACATCAATATACTACTTCTGACTACAAACTATCTTAAGCACTTAATCACGTAAGAGAAGGGACCTTAATATTTGGAAAAATTTTTTATTAAACGCTTACAAAAATCTGTTGACTGAGTAAATAGTCGATGATAAGATACAACTATACTAATTAATTAGTTCAATAAACTAATTAAAAGAAATGCACTAATATTTTTTTAATAATCTTTGAAAGGGATTTCAAAGTACTGAAGGTTCAAAAAGTTTTAAGGATTTAAAGGTATAGGTAATCGGGTTAGATTAAAAACTAAATGCATAATGGAGGGGTCAAAAATGAGTCAAACTGCAAAAAAAGCCGCTGTAGTACAAGGTTCTGCAAATGAATTTAGAAAGTTTGGAATGAAAGACAAACTTGGTTATATGTTTGGTGATTGGGGGAACGATTTCTTCTTTGTTCTAGTTGCCGCATTCTTAATGGTTTTTTATACAGATGTCTTTCATATTAATCCTGCAGCAGTCGGTGGATTATTCTTACTTGCCCGTTTGTGGGATGCAGTAGCAGACGTATCATGGGGCCGTTTTATTGATACAAGAAAAGCAGGGAAAAATGGCAAATTCAGGCCTTGGATTTTTAGAATGTCTTTCCCGCTTGTTATTTGTGGTGTTTTAATGTTTGTTCACATTCCAGGAATGTCAGATGGATTTTATCTTGCTTATGCTTACGTAACATATATTATTTGGGGAACACTATATAGTACAGTTAATATTCCTTACGGATCAATGGCTTCAGTTATCACAGGCGATCCTGTTGAACGTACAGCACTATCAAGCTGGAGAACATTAGGTGGAAACTTGGCTGGTTTAATTATTAACGTGGTTGGCCCTATGATTTTGTTTGTTAACAACAAACCAGATGCTAATCGCTTCATATTAGCTGCATTAATTTTCGGTGGACTTGCACTTGCTTGTTATATGGCTTGTTATAAATTATCGGTTGAACGAATTGTAATGGATGAAACAACTAAACCAAAAGTGAATTTGGGACAAACAATGAAAGGTCTTGGAAAAAACAAACCATTAATTTGGTTCCTCATTGCTTCATTATTGTTCTTGGTTTGCTTTATGCTAATTGGTGCAGTAAACGTTTATCTATTTAAAGATTACTTCGGAAATGCGAAAGCACTAAGTATGGTTGGTCTTCTTCAAGCTATTGCAGTATTTGTAGGTATGCCATTTGTTAAACCATTAGTTGCGAAATTTGGTAAAAAAGAAGTGGCTTCTGGTGGCTTATTAATAGCAACAGTTATATATGCGATTTTGTACTTCCTTCCAAATTTAACTGGAACACAATTTATTGGTGTATTAACAATTGGGATGTTTGGTTATGGAATTTTCAACCTTGTCATTTGGGCTTTTGTTACTGACGTTATTGATTATCATGAGTATTTAACTGGTTTACGTGAAGATGGAACCGTTTACTCGATTTATTCTATGGCACGTAAAGTTGGTCAAGCAGTAGCTGGCGGCGTTGGTGGTGCAGCAATCGCAGCTGTTGGTTATAATCCAACTCTTAAAGCACAAACAGCTGATACGCTTCAAGGAATTCATACACTTGGAACTCTAGTACCTGCAATCATACTTGCTGTTGTGTTCCTAATTATTGTATTCTGTTATCCATTAAACAAAAAACGTACAGCGCAACTTACAGCTGATTTAGCTGAAAGGAGAAAAGGCAAACATTAATTCAATATTACCAGAAGGAAGATAGCTAACATCTGTTAGCTATCTTTTTTCATTATAAGATATCGTACTAGGTAATATTGGCTCCGATTTCATGCGAATCGGAGCCTTTTTTGTTATTTCATGAACTTCCTCCTTGATCTTTGCTGGATAAATGTTTATAAATGGGTTGGACAGGATGATAAACGCTTACAAATTATTATTGACGAAATTTGTCGACGGTGGTATTCTATCAATGAAGTTAATTTGTTAGTTTAATAAACAAATTAAAGAAACCTTTTTCAAGTTTAATATTCCAACCATATAGTCTTTGTAGTTTTGAAAAGGGTTACAGGTAAAACACATTTAATTAATATAAAAGGAAGAGGGAGACATGATGGAGAATAGTGCCCAAAAAAAATTAACCTTAAAAGAAAAAATCTCCTATGGTTTAGGTGATGTGGGTAATGGATTTATGTTTGATATGGGGCAAATTTATTTGCTTAAGTTCTATACAGATATTTTAGGAATATCTGCTTATTGGGGCGGCCTCGTATTTTTAGTATCAAAGATTTTTGATGCATTTGCAGATTCCTCAGTAGGTGCTTTTGTGGATAAACGGAAGGTAGGTAAACGAGGTAAGTTCCGGCCGTTCATCTTATTTGGATCGATTCCGCTTGCCATTATGACTGTCATTTCTTTCATGGCACCTGACTTTTCAGATACAGGAAAAATTGTTTTTGCTTTTATAACCTATATGGCCTTTGGGTTGTCGTATTCCATTGTTAATATTCCTTATGGATCACTCGCAGCTTCCATGACCCAAGATTCTGTGGATCGGGCATCTCTTGGATCCTTCAGAGCTATTGGCAGCCAATTTGCAATGCTTATTTCTGGGATGGTTGTTATCCCAATTGTTTTATATTTTCCAGATCAAAAATTAGGATATACCGTGGGAATCGGTTCGATGGCGTTAATTGGGGTCATATTCCATTATATTTGCTATCGTAATACAAATGAAAATGTGATTAGGGTGCCTAAAAAAGAAGAAGAAAAGCTTCCGATGTCGAAACTCTTCAAATTATTGCTAAGTAATAGACCGCTAATTGCTCTATGTTTCGTTTGTTTGTTTATGGTTGCAGGGAGTAACCTACGCACGGCTGTTCAGTTATATTACTTACAATATAATTTAGGAAATCCAGGTCTTATGTCTTTGCTTTCATTTACTAGTATTGGAATCGCTGTCATTGGTTCATTTTTTATTCCAGCACTTGTTAAAAGACTTGGAAAAAAGAAAACATTTATTATCGGTCTTTTTATTGGAGTTGCCGCGGATGTTGCGAACTTTGTTCTACCAGCTAACGTACCGACTTTCCTTATATTACTTACCATTGGAAGCTTAGGTCTTAGCTTTGCACTAGGTTTACCATGGGTAATGGTTGCGGATGCAGTGGATTATCACGAATGGAAAACAGGACAACGGACAGAAGGGATTGTATATTCAAGTTACAGTTTCTTCCGTAAACTAGCACAGGCGTTAGCTGGTTTTATTCCTGGCGTTGCCCTTGGATTAATCGGTTATGTTCCAAATGCAGAGCAAACTGCTGGCGCACTCCTTGGTATAAAAGGGCTAATGTTCCTCGTTCCAGCCGGACTAAACTTAATTGCTGCGGTTATCTTAATTGTTCTGTATAATTTAACAGAGGATCTTTATAAAAAGATTGTTGATGAACTTAAAGAAAAACAAAAGGTGAATGATAGTTTAAAAAGTGCGTAATGAACATCGATAAAAACCCCTTTTAGCACTAGCTAAAAGGGGGTTTTTCCTTGAAAGAAGGGGTAATCAAGTTCTAAATGAGTACGCTTCCAATTCGATTGGATTTTATCTCATAAGGTAAATTTAACATCGGGACATCAAGAAAATGTTTGATAGCAAGTGCACATGCCCCAAGGACACAAGATTCTTTCCCGATAGTAGAGATCATTAATTCCCGGTAATGACTAATTGAAGAATTTAGATTTCCACTAATTTTATCGAGAGAGTCCGGATACATACGCAGCAGTTCACTATCAAGCACGAGTACGTCTGGATTATACATGTTAATCATATTATTCAATCCAATGGAAAGATAGAAAAGGAATTGTTCCATCAATTCGTGCACTTCCACATCGCCTTCATTAAGCCACTTTTGAATATGTTCGTAAGTTAGATTCTTTATTTGTCGTTTTTCAGATAAATGTTCAAAAATGACCGATTCCGAAGCATATTTTTCCCAGCAACCCTTATTTCCACAATTGCATGGTTTACCTTGTGGAACAACAATCATATGACCTATTTCACCAGCATATCCGTCATTTCCTCGGAAAAACTCATTGTTCATCATCATACCTAGGCCGATCCCAGAATAGAGGGTGGCACATAACAAGTTGTCTGTTTCATGGTGCGCAAAGACCCTTTCGGCAAAAGAACTTAGATTTGCATTATTTTCAAGGTAGATAGACGTATCAAATTCTCTTTCTAAATCACGCTTGAGATTAATATCATGCCAATTAAACCGTGGAACATAGTGGATCTCTTCGTCTTTTGTGACCAGACCATGGATGGCAATAACAATTCCTACAATACCATAGCGGCTCGTAGTGCAATCTGTTTTGAACTTTTTGATTTGTTGAATTAAAAGAGGAAGAATCTCTGCATAATTTGAAGTATTTATTTCGATAATATTAGATGAAACAGGACAGCCAAGAAGGTCTGATAATGTAAATGATATTTGACCATAATCAAGGTCAATACCAAGTGCATAGCCAACTTGTCCGTTCAATGAGAGCATAATCGGCTTTCTTCCAACCGAAAAATGCTCAAGCTGTGTCTCTATAATAAGCCCTTCTTCTAATAAGTCTGCAACTTGTGCTGAGATGGTTGCTCTTGTTAAGTTAGTGGCTTTGGATAGATCTGCTCTCGAAATCATTCCTTCTTTAACAATTTCTCTAAGGATTAAAGAGCGATTAATTTTTTTTATATATGCCGCATCACCCGTAACCATTTTTATCCTCCATTTCGTGCATTCCTTTGTTTATATTCTTATTATATCAGTTCTTTCATTAAAAGGTCGTTATTATTCTATTAATTCCTAAATAGTTAATTGACTAAACATATTAAACATGATAAATTAGGAATGTAATTAATTTGTTTAATAAACAAATTAAAAGAGAACGATCTGATAACAAATACTTATATATTTCTGTAAGGGGTTACAGATGTGCATTAACCGTATGAATTTCTATCTAAAGGAGAGGTATTCGATGAAAAAATTTATGGATCAACACTTTTTGTTAAATACAGATACTGCAGTTAAACTGTATGAAAATGCCGCAGCATCTTCACCTATTTTTGATTTTCACTGTCACTTAGATCCGGAGGAAGTTTGGGAAAATAAGTCTTACGATAATATTACTCAAATCTGGCTTGGTGGGGACCATTATAAATGGCGAACAATGCGCATGCATGGTATCGGAGAGCAATACATTACCGGAGATGCGGGTGATTGGGAAAAATTCGCAGCATGGGCAGAGACAGTTCCACATTTAATTGGAAACCCAGTATACCATTGGACGCACTTAGAATTAAAAATGGTCTTTGGTATTGATAAAGTATTAAGTCCTGAGACAGCTCGAGAAATTTGGGAAGAATGTAATGAAAAGTTACAGACGCCTGAATTCAGTGCAAGAGCTTTAATTGAGAGATCAAATGTAAAGTTTATCGGAACAACGGATGATCCAATCTCAACATTAGAATTCCATCAATTACTGAAAAATGATGAGACCTTTAAAACAATTATTGCTCCAACATTCCGTCCGGATGGTGCGCTTTTTATTGAACGTCCAACTTTCAAAAGCTGGATTGAAAAATTGGCGGATGTTTCAGGCATAAAAACGGATTCCTTAGATGGATTTTTAACAGCTTTGAAACAAAGAGTAGAGTATTTTCATGAAAATGGGGGCCGTGCCTCAGACCATGATATTCAAAAAATGGAATATGTAGAAACAACCAAACAAGAGGTTGAAGCGATTTTCAATAAACGTATTAGCGGTGAACAACTTACAAATGATGAAATGATTGCCTATCGTATTTTCCTCTTAAAAGAACTTGGAAAAATGTATGCAGAAAAGCAGTGGGTCATGCAGCTTCACATGGGAGCAATGCGAAACAACAACACAAGGATGAAGGAATTGCTTGGAACAGATGTAGGATTTGACTCAGTTGGAGAAGCTAATATGGCTGAGGGGCTATCCCGATTCCTTGATGCCCTTGATCAGGAAAATGCACTTCCTAGAACTGTATTATTTAACTTGAACCAAAAAGATAATGTAGTCTTAGCTGGAATGATGGGTAACTTCTATGAAGAAGGGATTCCAGGAAAAGTTCAATTAGGCTCAGGCTGGTGGTTTTTAGACCATATCGATGGTATGGAGAGACAAATGAAGGATTTTGCAAATGTCGGATTACTCAGTCACTTTATTGGTATGCTGACAGACTCTCGAAGTTTTCTATCCTATGCACGTCATGATTACTTCCGCCGAATTCTATGTAACCTCCTTGGCGAATGGGTTGAAAAAGGGTTAGCGCCGAATGACATGAAGCAAATGGAGCAAATGGTAAAGAATATTTGTTTTGATAATGCCGAAAAATATTTTTTAAGACGCTAAAAAGCACTTTTTAATTGTATTAATGAAAGAAATATGGTTATCTAAGTAGTATTAATAATGAAAGAGGGATAGTATGTCTAAACAACAAATTGGTGTGATTGGTTTAGCTGTTATGGGTAAAAACCTTGCCCTAAATATCGAAAGCCGTGGTTATTCTGTCGCTGTATTTAATCGTTCATACGATAAAACAGAAGAGTTTTTAAAGAATGAAGCAGAGGGAAAAAACTTTGTAGGTGCACGTACTGTTGAAGAATTCGTTAAATCTTTAGAAAAGCCTCGCAAAATTTTATTAATGGTTAAAGCTGGTACTGCAACAGATGCAACCATCGACTCTTTAAAGCCATTTCTTGAAGAAGGCGATATCCTAATTGATGGTGGGAATACATTCTTCCAAGATACAATCAGACGTAATAAGGAACTAGAGACAGCAGGATTCCATTTCATCGGAACTGGAGTTTCAGGTGGAGAAGAAGGCGCATTAAAAGGTCCTTCTATCATGCCAGGCGGTAAAGAAGAGGCTTATAACCTTGTTAAACCAATCTTAGAAGCCATTTCTGCAAAAGTAGAGGGCGATCCTTGCTGTACGTATATTGGTCCAAATGGTGCTGGTCACTATGTGAAAATGGTTCATAACGGAATTGAATATGGAGATATGCAGTTAATCTGTGAAGCTTATTTTATTTTGAAAAATGTCCTTGGTTTAGATGCAAAAGAGCTTCATGAGGTCTTTGCTGAATGGAATAAAGGCGAATTAGACAGCTATTTGATTGAAATTACGGCTGATATCTTTACGAAAGTGGATGAAGAAACTGGTAAACCAATGGTTGACTTAATCCTCGATACAGCTGGTCAAAAGGGTACTGGTAAATGGACAAGCCAAAATGCTTTAGACTTAGGTGTTCCACTTCCAATTATCACTGAATCTGTATTTGCCCGCTTTATTTCAGCAATGAAGGATGAGCGTGTTAAGGCAAGTCAGGTTCTTAATGGACCAGAAGTTAAGGCGTTTGAAGGCAATAAAGAAGAATTAATCGAAGCAGTTCGTAAAGCATTATATATGAGTAAAATTGTTTCTTATGCACAAGGTTTTGCACAAATGCGTGCTGCCTCTGAAGAATACGATTGGAATCTTCAATACGGTAATATCGCGATGATTTTCCGCGGAGGCTGTATCATTCGTGCACAATTCTTACAAAAGATTAAAGATGCGTATGATCGCGACCCTGAATTAAGAAACTTATTGTTAGATCCATACTTCAAAGAAATTGTTGAAAACTATCAACAGCCATTACGTCAAGTTCTTGCTGTGGCAATTGAGCGTGGTATTCCTGTACCGTCATTCGCTAGCGCGATTGCCTATTATGACAGCTACCGTACAGAAACTTTACCAGCTAATCTGTTACAAGCACAACGTGACTACTTTGGTGCTCACACCTATCAACGTGTTGATAAAGAAGGAGTATTCCATACACACTGGATGGAATAAGCAGTTTGATTTGGACCACTTTCAAAAGAGACAAAACTAGCTCAACAGGAGCTGGTTTTGTCTCTTTTTTTAATAGTCGGTTGTCTAAAATTCATTATTAAAAAGCAATGTGAGTCAAAAAATAACTATTTTTAAGCAGTTTTAGAGAATGATTTTGGTTTCTAAGTGCAATATAATAATAGTATGTTCAGTTAACAAATTAATTTGTTAACGCTTACCTATAAGGGTGTGAGAGTAATGGATGAGTGGAATACATCTCCTAACAAAAAGAAAATAATGGATGAATGGATAAACGCATTCTACCGAGCACAAGGTATGGAGTCCAATATATTTAATTTTCACTCACATCAAGAATATGAGATCTATTTTTTTCATTCGGGTGATTGTAAGTATTTAATTAATAATAGGATTTATGAATTACAGCCAGGTGATATCATTCTTTTGGATGGTATGACATTGCATAAACCGAACCCGAGGACAGGCAGCACGTATACAAGGAGTATTCTTCATTTTTCACCTACGTGGCTGCAAGAGTTATTGACAACTCTTGGAATCCCAAATTTGTTAGATCCTTTTAAAAAACTTAACAATTGTTTGCTGCGAACACGATATGATGAAGCGGGACAATTTGTTGATGGACGGATAAAGGAAATCGCCGCGTCGTTGGAACAGATTAATGAAGAAATGCAACGAACCGGCAAGAAAAATGAACTATTAGAAGCCGAAGTGAAACTTGAGTTAGTTCAATTGTTGTTAGGAATTTTTAAAATGAGTCAAAAAGAGTTATCTCAAGTAACAACTAAAAAGACTGAAAAGGAACATCATGCAGAGGCCATTGCGTCTTGGATTAATGAACACTATAGCGAAAAAATAAGTTTAGATCGAGTGGCTGCAGAGTTGAATCTGAGTAAGTATTATGCTTCGCATGTGTTTAAGGAAGTCACTGGCTTTACGGTGATGGAATATGTGATGGGATGCCGGCTCAATCAGGTGAAATATTTGTTGGAAATGGAGCCTGATCGAACGCTAACAGAGGTGTCACGGGTAACTGGCTTTGAGAGTGTTGCCCATTTTAGTCGGTATTTTAAGGAGAAGGTGGGCACCACACCGTCACGTTATCGTAAAAATAAAATTACTAGCAACATTACTGTGAAAAAGGGGGAACAGACCTAAATGAATAAAGACTTAATGATCTCAGGCTTTTCAGATGAAATCTCTTCTGATTTTGATACCCAGCTTGAAGTTGTCTCAAATCTTGGTATGCATTATCTTTCTTTACGCGGTATTGATGGGAAAAATATTGGTGATTATACTGTTGATGAGATTAAAGAAAATGTACAACCACGGCTTCAAAAGGCAGGTATCGGTGTTTCTTCAATAGGGTCGCCTATTGGCAAGGTGTTCATTAACGATGAAGATGGATTTGCCAATCAAAAGATCATGTTGGACACGCTTTGTCAAATTTCCAACTTATTAAATTGTCAATATATCCGTATATTTAGCTTTTATATTCCTAAAGGCGACAATGCCGACCAATATCGTGAGGAAGTCATTAGTAAGCTCAAGGAATATGCCGCCATTGCAGAAAAATACAATGTTATTTTACTACATGAAAATGAAAAGGATATCTTTGGTGATATCGGAAGACGCTGTCATGAGATTTTAACAGAGGTTGGTTCTCCTTACTTCAAAGGGATTTTCGACTTCGCTAATTTCGTACAGTGCGGTGAGGACACTCAGGAGTGTTACGATCTCTTAAAGAATGAGATTGTTTATATACACATAAAGGATGCTGTAACATCTGACAGTCAAAATGTTGTCTGTGGGACTGGAGAAGGGAAAATACCTGAGCTGCTGAAACAATTCATTCAAAGCGGTTACAAAGGCTTCTTAACGCTTGAGCCACACCTCGTTCTCTTTGATTCACTAAAGGATTTAGAACTTGAGGATGCAACTGAGATTATAAAAGACAACAAGGGGCTGGATGGTGCCGGCGGCTACAAGCTTCAATATGAAGCACTTTTAGAAATTCTTAAAACAATTGAAAGCGAGGAGAAGTAATAATGGAACAAGTTAGATTAGGGATTATTGGTTTAGGTGCAGAAGGCGGTATGTACGCTAATTTCATTTCTGAAGGCAAAGTTAAAAACATGGTGATTGGTGCGATTTGTGATAATGATCCTGCTAAAAAACAAGTAGCGCAAGAGAAGTATCCTGGTGTTCCTTTCTACGATAATTATATCGATATGATGGAAAGCGGTGACGTTAATGCGGTCGTTACAACTGTTCCGCATTATCTTCATCCTGAAATGGGAATCGAAGCACTAAAACGAAACCTCCATGCATTAGTGGAAAAACCAGCTGGTGTTTATACAAAACAAGTTAAAGAGTTAAACGACTTTGCAGCAACAAAGCCTGAAGTTAAGTTTGCCATCTTCTTTAACCAGCGTACAAATCCACTTTATAAAAAAGTAAAAGAAATTATTGATAATGGTGAGATTGGCAGCATTCGTAGTACCAACTGGATTATTACTACTTGGTGGAGACCTCAAGGGTACTACAATCAAAGTGAATGGAGAGCAACTTGGGGCGGAGAAGGTGGAGGTGTCCTTGTAAACCAAGCGCCACACCAAATTGACTTGCTTCAATGGATTTGCGGCATGCCGAAAAAGGTTTATGCAAAAGTAAAATTTGGCTCTCAAAGAGATATTGTTGTTGAAGACGATGTGACAGCAGTATTTGATTATGGAAATGGTGCTACTGGTGTATTTGTAACTCGTACACACGATGTAGTGGGGACTGACCGTCTAGAAATCCTGGGCGATAAAGGAAAAATTGTGGTAGACGATAGTAAGAAAGTAACCATCAAGCGCCTGAAGAAATCTGAAAATGAAATGAGCAATTCCATGGATATGTCAGATGTTATGAAGCTGTTTATGGGCGGCGGTGCAGGTGATATTTTCACTGAGGAAGTACTTGATTTTGGCAATGTTTGGGGCGAACAGCACATTGCTGTATTAGATGACTTTGCTTCTGCGATTGTAGAAGGTACTCCATTATTAGCACCTGGCAGCGACGGCATTAATGGTGTTAGACTTGCAAATGCTATGCACCTGTCAGCCTGGTTAGGCAAGGAAGTGGAAATACCATTTGATGAAGATTTATTCCTAGAAGAATTAAATAAACGGATTGCAGAAGAAGGTAAATATCCGGTTAGAAAGTAATCAAACACATGAAACGAACTCATCGCTAATACAGCTTTGAGTTCGTTTCAAAAAAGGGGAGAAGCTCATGCTAAAAGTAGCAGTAATAGGGCTTGGAGATATTTCAAAAATTCATATTCCAGCTATACAAGCGAACCCAAATGCTGAGTTAGTGGCAGTTTGTGATCTTGATGAATCATTAAAAGATAACGTACCTGGGGTAAATTTTTATCGAGATTATCACGAGATGCTTGAAAAAGAAAACCTTGATGTTGTCCATAATTGCCTGCCTCACTATCTACACTATCCTATAACAAAAGCTTGTGTAGAAAAGGGTGTTCATGTTTTTCAAGAAAAGCCGTTGGGCTTGAACACGGAAGAGGGACAGGCACTCGTAAAACTAGAGGAAGAACACAGTGATGTTAAAATCGGTGTGTGTTTACAAAACCGTTATAATGAGTCGTTTGAAATGCTTATGGAGATTGTCAAAGGCGGCGAATATGGCAAGGTCACAGGAGTTAAAGGATTGGTGGCTTGGTATAGACCAAAAGCTTATTATGATGTGAAACCTTGGCGTGGAAAAATGGCGTATGCCGGGGGCGGTTCCATGATCAATCAATCCCTCCATACACTGGATTTAATCCAGCTAGTCGGCGGAAAAATAGAATCAATAAGAGGTTCAGTGGACCAATTATTGGATTATGGGATTGAAGTGGAAGATACTGCTTCCGCACATATACTCTTCGAAAACGGTGCAAGAGGATTATTTTTTTCAACCAATGCCAATCCAGAGAACTCCAGTGTAGAGCTTGAAGTATATCTTGAAAAGGGTAAATTCATCATTAAAGACAGCATTCTCACAAGAATAAATGAAGAGGGAAAAAAGGAAGAATTGGTAGAAGATGCTAAGCTGCCTGGCTCAAAATTCTATTATGGTGCCAGCCATGCGAAAACGATCAATCAATTCTATAACTGTATTTTACAGGGTACTCATGATTATGTTCATGCAAAGGATGCGGTCGTATCTATTCAAATGATTGATGCCATTCGACTTTCTTCAGAGACAAAACAAAGTATTAAGATGGAGGGATAACCATGAAAAAAGGTAAAATCGGCGTTCAAATGATGATGCTTAAAGGCAAAGTGGAAGAACTAGGTGCTTATGAAACAATGAGAAAAGTTAGTGAGCTTGGATATCACGCTGTTGAAGTATCTCAAATACCTATGACTCCAGAAAACGTAGCGGAATTAAAAAGGGCGAGTGTAGATTTTGATATCAAGATTGCGGCTCTTTCTGCCGCTGTAGAGCCAATGTTGCCTGGAATGCCTGGCGAAACATTGACAAGTGATTTTGAAAAAATAGTTAATGATTGTAAGACACTTGATTGTAATTTCTTACGTATTGGTATGCTTCCGTTAACATGTATGGGCCATAAAGATAAAATCATGGAATTTATTGAAAAGGCAGAAGTAATGGCTCACAGATTAGCTGAGCATGGAATTGAATTGTATTACCATACTCATCATTTAGAATTTCAAAAATATGATGGTGAATATTTGTTAGACATTATTAAAAATAACACCACTAAGCTTGGATTTGAATTAGATGTTCACTGGATTCAAAGAGCAGGCGTAAATCCTGTGGAGTTTGTTAAGGAATATACAGGTCGTATTTCACTCTTACATTTGAAGGATTATCGAATTGGACAAATGGATTTAAGTGAAGTTGACTTCAAAGATATGGCTAAATTCTTTGACAAATTCACGAATACGATTGAATTTGCAGAACTCGGTGAAGGAAACCTTGATATCAAAGCGATTACTGAAGCCGGTCTTGAAAGCGGTGCACAATATTTCTTGGTAGAACAAGATGATACGTATGGTCGCGATCCATTTGAATGCCTAGCAATTTCAGCTAATCACCTGAGAAAACTAGGATTTGGCGAATGGTTTTAAAATTAAAACGACCGAAAAAAGATATGAAGTAAATTGGGTGTCAGGCACTATGGTGTCAGGCACTTTCTTTTTTTTTAGGCTGTGTTATAGGACAATGTTGATTTTATAGCCAAGTTGATTGGAGCGGAAATCAACAGCCAAGTTTAAAAAGCCAAAAAAAAACCCAATTCACATTTTATTTACGTGAATTGGTTCTGACAGGTTCAGATAGATGAAATGGAATGTATTCACCATGTTTTTCAATTTGTTTAACTACTAAATTAATTAAATGTTTCATTACAATTCCTCCTAGTAATTTGATACTCTTATTATCATTTATTATCAAAATTTAAACAAACTCACTGAAAACGGAAACAAACAGGATGAAAACGGGAACATTGGTTATGAAAGTGTTCACATCATCTTTTTTCTTATAATTACGTCGATTTTCTCGCTATTTCATTCATTCCAAATAAAAAGGAAAAAGCCCTCTGGAATGAAGGCTTATAGTTACTTTTTGCTTATTCTATTTATCGAGAAAGCTTTCCTCACACGAAGTTAAACAAAGCTCTGAAACCCCTAAAAAGTTTTGAATGGTCAAAGCACAGGCACCCATGATACACGCCCTTTTGCCAAATTCTGAGATCAACAATTCCGAATAATGACTAATGGAAGAAGAGAGATGGGCTTTAAGTTCTTCAGCTGCATTAGGATATAAACGAAGGATTTCACTATTTACCACTAAGATTTCAGGATTATAAAGGTTAATTAAATTATTTAATCCAATAGAAAGATACATAATAAATCGATCTATCTCTTTGAGGAAAACAGGGTCATGTTCATTGATCCGATTTTGAAAATCTTCAAGGTTGAAAGCTATTTCTTTTTGATTTTCAGCAAATTGGGTAATAAAACTCAATTCGGAAGCGTATTGTTCCCAGCATCCCAAATTTCCGCAACGGCAGGGGAGTCCATTTGGAACGACAATCATATGCCCAATCTCACCTGCGTAACCGTGGAATCCTTTGAATAATCCACCATTGATAATAAATCCAAGACCAATTCCAGAATACAAACTGACAGATAATAGGTTGTTACTTTGGTGGTGTTTATACACTTTTTCCGCAATGGAGCATAAGTTGGCATTATTTTCGAGGTAAACATTGACTCCTATTTCATTTTCTAAGTCTTTTTTTAAGTTTTTGTTTCGCCAACCGTGTTGAGGGACAAAATCAATTATTTCATCTTTATTCACAATTCCATGAATTCCAATGGTAATACCAACAAGACCGTAACGAGTATGGGCGAATTTAAATTTATAACAAGTAATCTGTTCTATTAATAACTTAAGAATGACATCATATTCAGATACTTGTATTTCAATTATATCTGTCTGAATAGAAGTACCAATTAAATCTGATATGGTAAAAGTAATTGAATTTTTATCTAGGTCAATTCCCAGGGCAAAACCTGCCTCTCGGTTAACTGAGAGCATGATTGGCCTTCTCCCCAAACTTTTGTGTTCCTGTTGTGTTTCAATAATTAATTCTTTGTCCAATAAATCTGATACCTGTACAGAGATCGTCGCTTTATTTAATCCTGTAATTTTTGCAAGCTCTGCTCTAGATATCAATTTATGCTCAACAATTTTACTTAAGATTAAAGACTTGTTCATTTTCTTGATAAATGCTGCATCTCCTGTGAGCATAAAGAACCTCCTTGCATTTTTAAAAGGAAATAAGTTATTAATATTGACGTAATTTAGCCATAATGATATTATACAGGTAATTAGTTTGTTTGGTAAACAAATTAATGAATAATACTTTTTTTTAGTTTCTTTTGTAAGGGATTACAGGGGATTTCATTATAGCCTCATCAATACATGGAATGTAATAGAATGAGGAAAACTTTAATAGGTAAAAAAAAGGAGTGATACAAACATGGGTATCCTACAAGAATTATTAAAAGATATTCCAGTTCCTAAAATGGCAAAGGTCAAAGTTCACTTTGATAACACAAAGATTGATGACCTTGGTACTACGCTGAAGGAACAATTACAGCAAGTACATATTCAGAAAAAAGTACAGCCTGGGATGGAAATTGCGGTTGCTGTTGGCAGCCGCGGACTTGATCGCCTCGTTGAAATTACTGAGGTAACGGTCAAGTTTCTTAAAGATTTAGGAGCTAAACCTTTCATTGTACCAAGCATGGGGAGTCACGGGGGGGCGACTGCAGAGGGTCAACGCGAAGTTTTAGCGCATCTTGGTGTAACCGAAGAAAGTGTCTGTTGCGAGATTCGATCTTCAATGGATGTAGTAAAGATTAGTGAGCTGCCGAATGGATTACCAGTCTATGTGGATAAATTTGCATCAGAAGCGGACGGAATCGTTGTTATTAATCGTGTGAAACCACACACAGCTTTTCGTGGACCAGTAGAAAGTGGAATTATGAAGATGATTAGCATTGGATTAGGAAAGCAAAAAGGGGCAGAGGCCTGTCATCAAATGGGATTTAAATATATGGCAGAAAATGTCCCAGCCATGGCAAAGATCATCATGGAAGAGACCCCCATACTTTTCGGAGTTGCAACAGTTGAAAATGCATTTGATAAAGTTGCAATTATTGATGTACTTACTCCAGAAGAGATTATTAATAGAGAACATGAACTTCAAAAACAAGCAAAAGAGTTATTGCCAAAGCTTTTCTTTGATCAATTGGATGTCCTTGTAATAGATGAAATAGGTAAAAATATTAGTGGGGATGGTATGGATCCGAATATTACGGGACGTTACCCAACACCGTATGCATCTGGTGGACCTGAAGTTAACAAAATGGCGGTGCTCGATGTAACACATCAATCAGAGGGTAATGCCAATGGCGTAGGAACGGCTGATTTTACAACACAACGGCTAATAGACAAGATGGACAAAGAAGGAACTTATGCAAATGGTTTAACTTCAACCGTTGTTGCTCCTACAAAAATTGCTACGACATTACCAAACGATAAACAAGCGATCCAAGCGGCTATTAAAACATGCAATATTCTAGATTTTAGAAACGTCAAATTAGTCCGCATTAAAAATACATTAGTGTTAAGTGAAATTGAAGTATCTGAGCCTTTACTTGAATATGTAAAACAGCATCCAAATATGGAACTAAGTTCAGATCTTTATGATATTCCTTTTAATGAAAATGGAAATTTATTTTAACAGAACAAAGGAGAGAAGAATGATGTCAAATTTATTCGATTTAAGTGGAAAAGTTGCAGTCGCAATTGGTGGAAATGGTGTATTGGGTTCAGCAATGGCAAAAGGCTTGGCTTCTCAAGGGGCAAAAGTTGCGATTGTAGGACGTAATCTTGAAAAAGCAGAGGAAGTTGTCAAGGAAATTGAAGAGAACGGCGGGGAAGCAAAGGCGTTTTCTGCAGATGTTAGTTCAAAGGATTCTTTAGTTAACGTTGCGAATGAAATTGAACAATGGTCCGGCGGCTGGGACATTCTTTTAAATGCACCAGGTACAAATAGTGCTACACCATTTTTTGAACTTGGTATGGACGAATGGGACAAAATTATGGATATAAATTTAAAAGGAATTGTGTTAACCTGCCAGATTTTTGCAAAGAAAATGATTGAGCAGGATAGAAAAGGAAGCATCATTAATATCTCATCTGTTTCCTCAACAACACCACTTTCAAGAGTGTTTACTTATTCCGTATCAAAAGCAGGCCTTAACAGCGTTACACAGTTTCTAGCACGTGAATTTGCTCCAAATGGGATTCGTGTTAATGCAATTATTCCAGGGTTTTTCCCTGCTGAACAAAACCGAAAAATTTTAGATAAAGAACGCATTGAATCAATCATGCGACATACCCCAATGAATCGTTTTGGTGAGGCGGAAGAGTTACAAGGTGCTACTGTTTGGCTTGCCTCTGAGAAAGCGTCAAGTTTCGTAACAGGAACTCTCGTTCGTGTTGATGGCGGCTTTGGCAGCATGACTATATAATCCAAGGTACACATAAATCTACAGCTCAATAAATAAATTAACAATGGCTGACTTTAAATTGGATGAGGGATAGGGGGAGAAAAGGACCATGCTAACAGAGAAATACGAAAAATTAACGTCTATTCTCCGAGAAATGGAATCCGTGGTTGTAGCATTTTCAGGAGGAGTGGACAGTACATTTCTATTAAAGGCTGCTGTGAACGCATTAGGTGCTGAACATGTTCTCGCCATTACAGCAGACTCTGAAAGCTACCCTTCTAGTGAGCTTGAAGAGGCAAAAGTACTTGCAAATCAAATTGGTGTCAGGCACCAAGTGATTGAAACATCTGAACTCGCAATCCCAGGATACGCGGAAAACAATAAAAATCGTTGCTATTTTTGTAAAAGCAGTTTATTTGATCACATAATTCCAGTTATGGAAGAAAAGGGCTTTCAAAATGTAGTTTATGGTGTCATTGCTGATGATATGAATGAATTCCGACCAGGTATGCAAGCCGCTAAAGAAAAGGGGATACGCGGTCCACTCCTAGAAGCTAATCTTTTTAAACAGGAGATCAGAGAACTCTCCCGGGAATTTAGTTTGCCGACATGGGATAAACCATCTTTAGCTTGCCTTTCTTCAAGAATTGCCTATGGTGAATATATTACAAAAGAAAAGCTGACGAAGGTTGAAAAAGCTGAAGCTTATTTAAAAACATTAAATATTCATCAAGTACGGGTCCGAACACATCAGGATATTGCAAGGATCGAAGTAGAACCTAATGATATGAAGGAAATTCTTGAAAATCATGACTCGATCGTGCAAGCACTTCAAGGCTATGGTTACAAATATATCACGTTAGATTTAATTGGATATCAGAGTGGAAGCATGAATAAGGTGTTATCTGAATAGCTTTCTGCTCGGCAAATTAGCTTAGGAGTGTACACTGAAAAAATGGCTTTGGATCATCCAAAGCCTCTTATTTTAACGATAATATAAATAGCAATAAAGGATCAAAATAAACTCCAATATTACTTATTGTTATGTGAAAAGGAAGAGGAAGTATGTCAAGAGAAGTTGTAATTGGACTTGATATCGGAACTACAAGTGTTAAAGCATGCGTATTTGACTTACAAGGCAAATTAATCGCAGAAGCCGAGAGAATGAACACATTCAATTATCCACAGCAAGGATGGGTGGAACAAGACCCCATTGAGATTGAACAATCAGCTGTACAAGCAATCAAAGAGGCGATCCAAAAAGCTGGTATTGAGAAAAATGAATTAATTTCAATCGGGTTTTCAGCTGCAATGCATTCACTGATTTGTGTAGGTGAGAATGGCTGTCCAATATCTCCGGCCTTAATTTGGGCTGATGGAAGAAGTTATCTACAAGCAGAATCAGTGATCGAAACAATGGGTAACGAGGTTTATTCAAACACAGGAACACCGGTTCATCCAATGACACCATTCGTTAAGTTGTTATGGATGAAAGAAACAAAATATGAACCCTACCTCCAAGCAAAGTACTTTATGTCGATTAAAGAGTATTTACTACAATGCTGGTTTAATCAGCGGGTTATTGATTATTCGATGGCATCTGCGACAGGTTTATTTAACCCTGCCACACATACTTGGAATCAAACATTATTATCTCTATCGGATATTCATGATGGTCAGCTTTCAAGAATTGTCCCTCCAACTGAGATATTAACAGGGATTAATCCACAAATTGCGGAAGAAATGGGAATTGACCCGGAACTTCCTTTTGTGATTGGTGCTGCCGATGGCCAATTGGCTAACTTGGGAATTGGAGCGATTCTCCCTGGTGAAGTTGCGGTTTCAGTTGGTACTAGCGGGGCCATCAGACAAATCACAAAAGGCGTTAAGATAAGTGAAAATCAAGAAACCTTTTGTTATTCCTTTACTGAAGATTTTTCTATCATTGGAGGTCCAACCAATAATGGCGGGATTGCCTTACAATGGTTAAAAGACCTTTTGAACGACCAAAGAGACTTCTCCGAATTCCTTGCCGATGCAGAAAAGGTTCCGCTTGGCGCAGACGGAATCATCTTCCACCCTTATTTAAATGGCGAAAGAGCGCCGATTTGGAATCAACGGGCAAAAGGGAATTTCTTTGGATTATCTGTAACACATAAAAGAGAACATTTTATCCGAGCTGTTCTAGAAGGAATCACTTTTAACCTCTTTCAAATTGGCAAGGCATTAGAGAGGTTAGCTGGGAAACATCAAAAGATATATGCTAACGGTGGTTTATCCAGATCTCCATTGTGGCTGCAAATGATGGCAGATGTATTCGATGCGGAAATTTATGTGCCTGAGAGCTATCACAGTGCAGCATGGGGAGCAGCTTGGACAGCTTTAGTGGCTACTGGTAAAGTAAATTCATTTGAAGAGATTAAAAAGAATATTCCAATGGGTAAAGCAATCGTTCCTATTAAGGAAAATAGTGAAAAATATAGAATTATATATGAGAACTATGAAAAATTGGCAAGTGGAATGACAAAACATTTTTGAAGTGTATATTAAGGGGGAGAACGAATGCTTGAAGAAATTTTAGAGCAGGTTCAAAGAGGTACCCTAAGTGTTAAAGAAGCTAAGGAGCAATTAGCAACATTTGAAAATTTAGGATTTGCTAAAGTTGACCATCATCGTAAGAAACGTCAAGGATTCCCAGAGGTCGTGTACGGTGAAGGGAAGACGACTGAACAAATTGTTTCAATTATTCAAGTGTTACGAGCTCGAAACAACCAAGTACTCGTCACACGTATTTCCAAAGAAAAGGCAGAAATTGTCCAACGTTCTTGCCCTGATTTTATCTACAAAGAAGAAGCACACATTCTTTTTTGGAAAGAGGACCATGCGAATGAGGGGGATCCACAAGGGTATATTGCTGTGATTTGTGCAGGAACCTCGGATTTAAGGGTTGCAGAAGAAGCTGCAGTGACTGCTGAAGTATTAGGAAGCAAGGTCCATCGTATCTATGATGTCGGTGTTGCTGGAATTCATCGCCTGTTAAGCCATGCTGAGGAAATTCAAAATGCCACGGTTTCCGTTGTAGTTGCAGGTATGGAAGGGGCACTTCCCAGCGTAGTGGGCGGACTTGTATCACATCCTGTAATTGCAGTCCCAACAAGTATTGGATATGGGGCAAATTTTAATGGACTATCTGCCTTATTAACCATGTTAAATTCATGTGCTTCCGGGATTAGTGTCGTGAATATTGATAATGGGTTTGGCGGGGGATATAACGCAGTATTAATTGATCAACTTGCACAAAAAGGGGCCAGAAAAAATTGAAAACACTTTATTTTGATTGTTTTTCAGGTATCAGCGGTGATATGGTCATTGGAGCCCTTATCGATGCCGGAGCAGATCCCAATCGGTTAGTAGAAGAATTAAAAAAACTTCATATTGATGATGAGTATAAGTTGACATGGACAAAGTTAGTAAAGAATGGGATTACAAGTACCAAATTTGACGTGGTGTTATTGAACAATGCTCATGACCATACACACGACCATAATCACGAGCACGATCATGACCATGAGCACGATCATGACCATAATCATGAACAAGATCATAATCACCATCATCACAGTCATAGCCACGAACATGAGCACCATCATCATGAGCACCGTGCATATAAGGATATTGTTGGATTAATTGAGAGTGCTGGTTTTGCTGAGCCAGTGAAAGCAATGGCTTTAAAAATTTTTAAAAGAATCGGTGAAGCAGAAGGACATATCCATGGAATTCCACTAGAGAAGGTCCATTTTCATGAAGTAGGGGCAGTAGATTCGATTATTGACATTATCGGAGCTGCTATCTTAATTCATCAATTAGAAATAGACGTAATCAAGTCATCACCCATCCCAGTAGGAACTGGACGTATCCATATTGACCATGGTATTTATCCTGTCCCTGCACCGGCCACTCTTGAAATTTTGAAAGGTGTACCAATTGAACAATCGGACATTCGCTTCGAGCTCACTACTCCAACGGGGGCAGCGATTGTCGCTGTACTGGCAGAAGAATTTTGCCCCATACCATCCATGAAGGTTACATCCATTGGTTATGGTGCTGGAACGAAGACCTTTATAAACCATCCCAATGTGCTCCGTGTCATCATTGGGGAATAGTAAAAATAGCTCTTAAATCCTTTTTATGAAAGAAAGGAAATGATTTAATGGTCTCTCATCATCCTCCCAGCAATGAGCATCTTGATGATCAGATGGTCAAAATGGAAGTTAATCTCGATGATATTCCTGGAGAATGGCTAGGCTATGTGATGGACTTGCTGTTTGAGGCTGGCGCTAATGATGTCTTCTATACCCCGATTTATATGAAAAAGAATAGACCAGGCGTATTGCTTCAATTGCTTTGCTCGATGAAACATATAAATACAATGAAGGAAATTCTTTTTAAGGAAACCACCACACTAGGAATACGCTATTATCCGTTAACAGTACACCGGTTAGAAAGAATGTTTAGGAAGGTTACAACTGAGTGGGGTGAAGTGACAGTAAAAGAAGGAATTTATGAGGGACATGTTGTGCAAAGAGCTCCGGAGTTTGAGGAATGCAAAAGCATTGCACAACTACATAACATTCCCTTGAAAAAGGTTTACGAAATGGTTTGGAAGGCTTTGGGTAATGAAAACTAAGCCTTTCAAACTGCTCTATAACAAGGTTGATATACAATATTAATAGATTTGGAGTGTAATAGCACATGACAACATTACTTAATGAAACAAAACTTGATCAATTAGCCATAAATACGATTCGTACTTTATCGATTGATGGGATCGAAAAGGCCAACTCCGGTCATCCCGGCATGCCAATGGGTTCAGCCCCAATGGCTTACACGCTTTGGGCAAAAGAAATGAATCATAACCCAGTGAATCCTAAATGGTTTAACAGAGACAGGTTTGTTTTATCAGCAGGTCATGGATCAATGCTTCTATATAGTTTATTACATTTATTTGGTTACGACGTAACCATTGACGATTTGAAAAACTTCCGTCAATGGGGAAGCAGAACTCCTGGTCACCCTGAATTTGGTCATACTCCTGGGATAGAAGCAACTACAGGGCCATTAGGACAAGGGGTTGCTATGGCTGTGGGGATGGCAATGGCGGAAAGACATCTTGCAGCTACATACAATCAAGAGGGATATACAATAGTTAATCATTATACTTATGGTATTTGTGGAGATGGTGATTTAATGGAAGGTGTATCTGCTGAAGCAGCATCCCTGGCAGGTCATCTTAAACTTGGAAGACTAATTGTTATGTATGATTCAAATGACATTTCATTAGACGGAGATTTGCATTTATCTTTCTCTGAAAGTGTGGAGGATAGATTTAAAGCCTATGGATGGCAAGTGATTCGTGTAGAAGATGGAAATGATACTGATGCTATTCAAAAAGCATTACAAGAAGCAAAAACTGAGTTGAATCGCCCTACTTTAATTGAGGTTAAAACCGTGATCGGTTATGGTTCTCCAAATAAAGCTGGTAAGTCTGCTTCCCATGGGTCTCCACTTGGGAAAGAAGAAATTAAGTTAACAAAAGCTGCATATAATTGGGAGAATGAAGAGCCATTTTTCGTTCCCGAAGAAGTAAAAGAGCATTTCAAGCAATTTACGCTAGATGGCCAACTCAAAGAAAATGCTTGGAATGAATTATATGCGAGTTATAAGAAGGAATACGCAGAGCTTGCTAAGCAATTTGAAGCCGCGATCATTGGAGAGCTTCCGGCAAATTGGGAAGAAGCCTTACCTGTTTTTACGGAAGGAGAAAAAATCGCAACTCGCGTATCATCGGGGAAAACACTGAATGCGGCAGCCAATGTTGTCCCACATTTTATCGGGGGGTCTGCTGATTTAGCAGGATCGAACAAAACACTTATTACATCAGAAAAAAATTACTATATTGATAGCTATGCAGGTCGCAATATTTGGTTCGGAGTGCGTGAATTCGCAATGGGTGCCGCACTAAATGGGATGGCTCTTCATGGCGGCGTTAAAGTATTTGGTTCTACTTTCTTCGTATTCTCTGATTACTTACGTCCAGCAATTCGTCTAGCTGCCTTAATGAAGCTTCCTGTTACTTATGTGTTTACACATGATAGCATCGCTGTAGGTGAAGACGGACCTACACATGAACCAGTTGAACAGCTAGCAGCATTACGTGCAATGCCGGGAATTTCCATTCTTCGCCCCGCGGATGCGAAGGAGACTGTTGCCGCTTGGAGATTAGCAATGGAAAGCACAGATACGCCAACAGCCCTTGTTTTAACACGTCAGGACTTACCGACATTAGCGCTTTCACAACAAACGGTTTATGAAGGTGTTAAAAAAGGTGCATATGTTGTTTCAGAAGCAAACGGCAATGCTAACGGTTTATTGCTTGCAACAGGATCAGAAGTGTCCTTGGCGATGGCAGCTCAAAAAGAGCTTGAAAGTGAAGGGATTTTTGTATCAGTTGTAAGTATGCCAAGCTGGGATCGTTTTGAGAAACAATCGCTTGAATATAAAGAATCAATCCTTCCTAAAAATATTAAAGCACGTCTTGGTATTGAAATGGGTTCGTCAATTGGATGGAGAGAATATATTGGGGACAATGGCAGTGTCATTGCCATCAATCAGTTTGGGGCATCTGCGCCTGAAAGTATATTACTTGAGAAGTATGGTTTCACAGTTGACAATGTCGTGAAATGCTTTAAGGAGCTTAAAAATTAAGACGTTAAACGATAATAGAAATGGCTGCCAGATTGATGGCAGCCATTTTTTAGATCCATTTAATCTCTTTCACTATTTGTTGTCTAAACAACTGGATGATAAATTCATTATAAAAGTCTTTTCTAACGATTATTTGAAACCGATTATTCGGGTGAATATAAAAATGGATATCAGTTAGGATGTTATTTGAATCAAAATACCCACGAATTTCTTCGATTTTTTTCTTCCATTTATTTTCAACAAAAGTAAGGGTGAATTCAAAATCATCGCCGTTAGCAGTTTCCTTTAAGTCGAGAAGCTGTTCGTTATATTTATACTCCACTTTCATCATACGCCCCCTAAATTAAATATCTTAGATAAATGTAAACCGTACAGATTATGATCGATAAAATCATTAATGGGAAAGAAATTAACAAGAATTTACCAAAAGTAATCGGATGACCTTCCTTCGCTGCTAGCCCGGCAACAATAACATTGGCACTTGCACCAATTAATGTTCCGTTTCCGCCAAGACATGCCCCTAATGATAGACTCCACCAAAGTGGTTCTAAATTATTTATTCCGAGTTCTCCCATATCTTTTATCATAGGAATCATTGTTGCAACAAATGGGATATTATCAATAAAGGCAGATGCGATTGCACTAACCCAGAGAATTAGAATCGATGTTGATGTAACATCCCCCCCGGTAAGGTGGACAGAGTAATCTGCTAATAACGAAATCACCCCTGTTTCAATTAATCCTGATACCAAAACAAATAGACCGATAAAGAAGAAAATGGTTGTCCATTCAACTTTTGAAAATGCTTTATCTAAATATTTTTCCCCTGTTAAGAGAAGAAGCAGAAAGGCACCCGCCAATGCAACGGTTGCGGATTCGATGTGTAGCAGCTGATGCAAGAAGAACCCCAAAATAGTTAGCGAAAGGGCAATTAATGATTTGATTAATAATTTTTTATCCGTTATTTCTTCCTTTTCATCTAAGTCCATTAGATTGGCCTTTAGTTCGTCTGTTGTTCTAAGCTGTTTCCGATAAATGACTGCTAATATTCCGATATTAACAAATAAGATAAAGAATGATATGGCTGTAAGATTATTAATAAATGCCATAAAGGTAAGTTCTTTCACGGCGCTACCAAGCATTATATTCGGAGGGTCACCAATCAGTGTCGATGTTCCTCCAATATTTGAAGCAATAATTTCAGTAATTAAAAAAGGTATCGGATTTACTCGTAATTGTCTAGTAATACTGAATGTAACAGGAACCATTAATAGAACCGTTGTCACATTATCTAAAAAGGCTGATCCTAATGCAGTGATGATTCCTAGCGCCAGCAAAATTTTTAATGGATCTCCTTTAACTTTTTTTGCAGCCCAAATTGCTATGTATTTGAACAGACCAGTCTCAGAAGTTATGGCAACGATAATCATCATACCAGTCAGCAATCCGAGTGTGTTAAAATCGATATGATGAAGTGCCTTTTCCTGCCCAACAATTCCTAGTAATACCATCATAATTCCGCCGGTCATGGCAATGATCGTGCGATGGATCTTTTCTGTGACAATAAATGCATAGGTAATTAAAAATACCCCAATTGCGATTAGTGCTTGAGTTGACATGTTGCGACCTCTTCTCCCAAATATTTTATCCACTTCTTTAGTGAAAAATGACAAAAAGGAGCCTGATTGACAGACTCCCCCTAATAAAAACACCATATATATATTCTACATTATTTTATAAAATTATACTTTGGATGTAAAGAAAATATTTTGACTATTAAAGCCCCAATTTTTTAATAAAATCTACCGTTTCCTGATGCTCAGGTTTAACTAACTTATATAGTCCTTTATCCTTCCTTACAAGAGAGTTTCCTGACTCATCAGCAATGGGTCTTGTTAAAGATGTCCCTTTTACTACCTTCCACGTACCATTGCTTTTTTGGATTCTGAGATCAATAATCCCAAGACGGCTTCCAAAAGCCCCTGCCATTACAACAGGCTTTCCATTTATTTGTCCCATTTTTATGTCGGTATGAGGAGAATTTTTAAAAAAAGGTCCTGGGAAGACACTATGTGAATGTCCAGCTAACACGGCATCAATTCCAGGGATTTTTGTTAAATAATAGACAGCATTTTCTGATTCAGCATTATATGGCTCGTAGCTGATTCCTGTATGGGCAAGGGCGACAATGATATCTGCTCCTTTAGACTTCATGATTGGTATAAATTCTTTCGCTGTATCAACAATCGGTTTTGCAGTAATCTTCCCTTCAAGATTCGCCTTATCCCATTTCATGATTTGTGTTGGCATAAATGAGATGACCCCAATCTTTAGTTCATGTTTTCTTCCTGTTTGGTCAACCACATTCCTTTTTAAAATAACAAAGGGGGTAAAATAGGGTTCATTCTTTTTAACAGAGAAAACATTTGCATTGATGACTGGCATTTTGGCACCCTTTATGGCGGCATTTAAGAAATCTAGTCCATAATTAAATTCGTGATTACCAATGGCAACCGCATCATAGTCCAAAAAATTAAAGGCACGATAAACTGGATGTATTTTTCCTTTATGAATTCCCCGAATTCTAGCTAAATACTCTCCAAGGGGATTTCCCTTAAGGTGGTCTCCATCATCAAACAATAAAGAATTTTGGACTTCATTCCTTGCAGTACGGATAAGTGTAGCTGTCTTTACAAGTCCAATTCGGTTGTCTGCTTTTGTTTGATAATAATCATAATTGATTAAAGACGCATGCAAATCTGTTGTTTCTAGGATACGTAAATCAACTACTCCTTGTTGATTTGGTGTACTCTCTGCAATAGACAAAAAGGAAGTTTGCGAAAGACATAAAAGAAAAAGGATAAGAAAAGTTTTTTTATGCAAATAGAATACCTCCTTAAGAATCTGACTTTAAAGGTATTCTTAGTATTCATATTTCTAATAGAATTATGACTCTTTTTGACAATCAAGTGAAATGTGACATGGGTCAAAGCGGTTTGAGCTATATTTACCATATAATATAATAAAATTGTGAAATATACACAAAGTGATTACGTTCACTTAGTTGAAAATCATTTTCAATTAAGATAGAAATATTAAGATCAACAAGGAGGAGTTATGAATGGAAAAGAATTCAGTTAAAGCATATATGGAATATAGTGAAGAAAAATTCACAAAAAGAATTATTTACAAAAAAGGTGAAACGACTGCTTTTGTATTGAACTTTTTACCAGGGCAACAACTGCCAACACATAAGCATCCAGGAACAGAAGTTTATATTTATGTCGTAGCAGGCAGTGGTACCATGATCATTGATGGGAAAGAATCAGGAGTATCAGAGGCAGATTTGATTCATGTCAATAGCGAAGAAGAAATGTCTTTTAATACTAGTGGAAAAGAGCCGGTAAGCTTATATGTGGTTTTAAGCAAAATTCCAAATGAACTTTATTCTAAGAACATATAAACTATGAAAAGCTAATTAACGTAAAAGCCAGCCAAATTACGCTGGCTTTTTACTTGATCTATGTAGTCTTTTATTTTTTTTGCCAAAAAACCACCAGTTCCAATCGCCAAGCAACTTCATCAAGGCTGGCACCAAGACCATTCTCACAATCGTCGCATCAATGAAAATTGCTATGGCAATTCCCACCCCTAATTGCTTAACAGGCATAACCCCAGTAAAAGCAAACGCACCAGTAACGACAATCATAATGGCAGCGGCTGAGGTAATAATTTTACTGGTATAAGTCAAACCAGAAATTGTAGCCTCACTATTATCTCCTGTTTTTAAATAGAATTCCTGTATTCTCGAGATGAGAAATACTTCGTAATCCATTGAAAGACCAAAAACAAGTGTAAAAACAAACACAGGTAAAATTAAGGCAATATCAACTGGTGTGATTCCTAAATGACCTTTCTGGAAAATCCAGACAACAATTCCGAAGGTGCAGCCCAGGCTTAACACATTCATTAGGATGGCTTTCAATGGAATAAGAATCGAGCGGAAAGCTGCCATTAATATTACAAACGTAGAAATGACAATCAATAAGAATCCGTAGGGAGCTTTTTGGAATATTTCTGAAAAAATTTCTTGCTCAAATTTTATGGGTCCGCCAAATGAAGCTTTTAAGCCTAAATCTTTATTAGACCAATCCGTTACCCATTGTCTTGCTTTAGAAGAATGTTCGCCTGTTTTTAAATACACCTCTATAAGCATTTTATTATCTCTAATATAGTAATCATAAATAGGAGCCATCTTTGCATTTTTTCCAATGGTGAGGACTTGATAAAGTTGGTCCACATCCTGTAATCCTGTGGCTGAAAATGGTGAGTTTATAGAATTTACGAGCCTCTCGTTATCAAGTTTTTTTATCACTTCACTTACTTTTTCAAGATTGCTGCCTTTTGTTTCTAGGACCATCGTCACTTTTTTCTCATCACGCTGTTCTTTTGCCACGAAGTGATCCTTAAATACTTCCAAGGCAGTTCGTGAAGGATAATTTGGCGGCAGAGATTCAGTACCAGGAATTGCTAAAACCATTTGTTTAAGAGGTATCAATCCTGCCAAAAGAATAACGAGGGCTGTAACTGTCATAAGAATAGGGCGCCTCATCACAATCTTAGCAAATCGGTACCATATACTTGTTTGCTCGTCTGCCAAGGGCAGTATACTTAATTTGTTGATCTTGGTTCCCAATATGGCAAGCAATGCAGGAAGAAAGGTTAATGCACAAACGGCAGAAATTAACACTACGGTCATCCCGCCTAGCGCAACATTTTGAAAGATATCAATTTTGATAAACCAAAGAGCCGATAAGCCAATAAAAACACAAAGGCCAGAAAAGATGATGGATCGTCCCGCGGTTGAAACTGTTATTTCAAGTGCAGACTGAATGGATTTGGTTTTTAGTTCTTCTTTATATCGATTGATAAACAATAAAGCAAAATCAATACTCAGTGCCAACCCGATCATTGGAACAATATTTAATATAAAAATGGTTAAATCAGCACCATAACTAAAAAAGTAATTGGTTCCCATTGTACATAATATCGAAACAACACCGATTACAATCGGGAGAGAGGCAGCAACAAGACCTCCGAACGCTAGGATAAGAACGATTAAGGCAATCGGCAAACCGATCATTTCCGCTTTTGCTAAATCTTCCTGACTCGCAGTATTTAGGTCTTGAACAATAATTGGTTCACCAGTCATTGTGACCTTTAAGCCCTTTTTATTTTCAAGTACATCTTTTAATTGGTTAATTTCTTTTCCAAGACTCTCCGCCTTCTTGTTAAAAGTAAGAACTCCATAGGCATAATTATCCTTTACCATCCCGTCCTGATCGAAAGGAAGAATCATTTGTTCACTGTCATGAATAGCCGTTATTTTTTCAAATATATCTTGAATGAACTTCCTGAAATTCTCGTCACTAACCGTTTTATCCTTTTCGAACACAAGGATGATGGAGGATTTAGAATGTCCAAATTCTTGTTCGAGGAGTTTACGTGTATGATTGTATTCGCCTTTATACTCAAAACCATTTCCGCTAAGAACTGAAGGTAATTTTAATGCAAAAAATCCTAATAACAGGATCACAAAAGTCCAAAATACGAGTACCCATTTACGTTTTTGGTATATATATCCGCCTAATTTCTGCAAAGTATCGCCTCCTCAAAAGGAATCATTTTCCTTATTTTATTATACAGAAGAACTGATGATTAGCGGATGCCTTTTTCATGCCTTTTTGTATTGTCAACAACTCAGATAAATATCTTAATAAATGTTCCCCATATTAGATGATGAAAATTCACCGTCCTAATAAAGCCAACTTTTAAATATATTGAAATTAAATTCAACATGGTGTTTACAAATGTAAATTATAAATGAAATCATTTGTTTTTTTTGTTACAATTAAGAAAATATTAAAACATAGGGTGATAGCAGTGGATCGTGAAAAATTAGCGAAAGTCATTGAAGCAGCAAAGTTATATTATCTATTGGATTATAATCAAAATGAAATTGCCAAGAAGCTCGGAGTTTCCCGCCCTACTGTATCCCGTCTGTTACAGCAGGCGAAAAGTGATGGTATTGTCCAAATCAATATTTTGGATCCTACAGAAGATGTTGAGAATCTTGCGATGCAGCTTGAACAAAAGTTCAATCTTAAAAAGGCGGTTGTCGCTTCGATTCCACAATATGAAGATCACATCATAAAGAATTATCTAGGTGAAAAAGCTGCCGTTTATCTTGATGAAATTGTCAAGGATGACGACATAATTGGGGTGACTTGGGGAACAACTTTATACCATGTTGCGGTTGAACTCAAGCAAAAATTTGTAAAAGGGGTAAAGGTTGTTCAATTAAAGGGCGGTGTTAGCCACGCTGAAACAAATACGTATGCATCGGAGATTTTATATCTTTTTGGCAAGGCCTTTCATACAACCCCCCATAACCTACCGCTTCCTGCAATTGTCGATCATGTCGTTGTAAAACAGGCAATGGAGGCTGATCGTCATATTCGAAAAATCCTCGAGCTAGGAAGTCAGGCCAATATTGCTCTCTTTACGATTGGTCCAATTAAAACCGACTCTTTATTATTTCAGTTAGGTTATTTTACAGAAAGTGACTTGAAGTCTCTTTATGGAAAGGCAGTCGGTGATATTTGCTCGCGTTTTTTTGATGAATCTGGAGAAGTATGCAACGAGAGCCTAAATGAAAGGACACTGGGAGTAAATCTTAATGAATTAAAGAAAAAGGACCATTCCATTCTTGTAGCCGGAGGTCCGAATAAAATTGAGGGAATTTATGGAGCATTAAAAGGCGGGTACGCCAATGTGCTCATAACGGATCAATATACAGCACAATTCTTGCTTGATAAGAATTAAAAAAAATTAATTTTTACATTTGTTCAAATATGCATTTACAAATGTTCAATGTGTTTGATATAGTTACATTGTGATAAGTGCCATTAAAATCTTTATATTAATATACAGGAAACAGGGAGGAAGATTGGTTATGACTCAAAATGTTGTTAGAATGATTGATCATACATTATTAAAAGCAGATGCAACAAAAGAAGAAATTGGAAAATTAGTTGAAGAAGCGAAAAAATATTTATTTGCATCGGTGTGTGTAAATCCTACTTGGGTAAATTTTGCAGCTAAAATGCTTGCAGATACCCCAGAAGTGAAAGTATGTACAGTCATTGGTTTCCCGCTTGGGGCCACTACATCAGAAACAAAAGCATTTGAAACAAAAAATGCCATTGAAAACGGTGCAAATGAGATAGATATGGTGATTAACGTCGCTGCGCTTAAAGATAAGCAGGATGATTTGGTTGAAAGAGATATCGCTGCAGTTGTGGGTGCTGCAAAGGGAAAAGCATTGGTAAAGGTAATCATCGAAACTTGCTTGTTAACAAAAGAAGAAAAAATAAGAGCATGTGAAATTTCTGTAAAAGCCGGGGCAGACTATGTAAAAACTTCTACTGGTTTTTCAACAGGTGGTGCAACAGTCGAGGATATTCGCTTAATGCGCCAAACAGTCGGACCTGAAATTGGCGTAAAGGCTTCTGGTGGGGTTCGCAGTCGTGAAGATGCAGTTGCAATGGTAGAAGCTGGAGCAACTCGCATTGGTGCAAGTTCTGGTGTTTCAATCAGTAAAGGTGAGCAATCCTTAAGCAATTACTAAAAATACTATTGTGAGGTTTATTTGATGAGAGACGTATTAATGGCATTAATTGCCGGATTAATAGTTGGTATGTTGTTTAAATTTTTAAAGCTTCCGTTACCTGCACCTCCAGTATTTTCGGCTGTCGTTGGGGTTTTCGGGGTGTACTTTGGCGGCGTGCTGCTTGAATGGATTACAAAAATAGTTCAGCATTAAATTTCCTTGGCGGAGCGTGAACATGATGGAAAAAAACAATCTTATAGTTGAAGCGAATAAAGCGAGAGAATTTGCCTATGCCCCCTATTCAAAATTCAAAGTTGGTGCAGCCCTATTATCAAAAGATGGTCAAGTTTATCATGGGTGTAACATTGAAAATGCAGCATACAGCATGACGAACTGCGCTGAACGAACGGCTTTGTTTAAGGCATACTCTGAGGGTGTCACACAATTTGATTCGCTCGTTGTTGTGGCGGATACTGAAGGACCAGTTTCACCTTGTGGGGCTTGCCGTCAGGTGATTTCAGAACTTTGTGATGCAGAAATGGAAGTAGTGCTAACAAATTTAAAGGGTGATATTTTAAAACTCAAAGTAAAAGACTTACTTCCAGGAGCATTTTCACCTAAAGATTTAAATAAATAAGTAAAAGAAGTTTATCCATTTGTGATAAACTTCTTTTTTTTGCTTTGGTCTGTAACAAGAATTGGCAGTTGCATTAATGTGCATAATATACATAGTAAAAATAAAGGATGATACCATGATTTATATCTATAATGATTTTGGTGGGACACATACAACTTCTTTAGCTGCAGCCTATCACTTAAAACATTTACCACAATCTGAACGGAAACTTACGAAAGAAGAAATATTAAATGTGAAATATTTTAATAAATTAACAAAAGCCGATTTTGGGAAAATTATTTTCCATGGGATCGATGAAGATGGACATTCTGTATACACTATCGGCCGGAAAAGGAACAAATATGTGGTTCCTGCATTAAAAGAAATGTGTTTATTGCTGCAAGAGAAATTTAAATTTGATGAGAAAATTGTCTTCTCCAATACTTCACCAACGGTGCCTTTTGCAATGTCCATGGGGGGATTTTTCTCTAGAGGTTTAAAAATTGATTTTATCGGTGTGCCGTTATTAGTTATTGGTGCAAAACAATGCTGTGATAATATATATAGGTTGGTTGAAAATACAAAAGAAATAGGGAGAATTACGTACGCAGAAAATATAATCGTACTGGAGAATGAAATGTATAAATAGGTGGGGAGTTAACATGAAGAAAAAAATAGGTTTTATTGGAGCTGGAAAAATGGCTCAGGCTATGATGGGGGGAATTGTAAATTCACAAATGATTCCAAAAGAAAACATCATGGCTAGTGCGAATACAGAAAAAACGATTGAAATAATTGAACGAACATACGGTATTATTACTTCATTAAATAATAGGGACGTTGCTAGGTTTGCTGACGTACTCATACTTGCTGTTAAACCTGATCTCTATGACACTGTCATAAAAGAAATAAAAAATGATATAAAGCAGTCTGTAATCATTGTAACGATTGCAGCCGGAATTACATTAATAGATATTGAACAGTCGTTTGGATTCCAAGTAAAGGTTGTTCGAACTATGCCTAATACACCTTCTGTGGTCGGAGAAGGAATGAGTGCAATTTGTGCAAATGAATATCTCTCCGAAAACGAGATAAATGAGATAGAGAGTGTGTTCCACTCCTTTAGTAAAACCGAACGTCTAGATGAAAAACTAATGGATGCCGTACCTGCAATCAGTGGTTCCTCACCAGCATATGTTTATATGCTAATAGAAGCTATGGCAGATGGAGGAGTAAGGCAGGGAATAGCTAGGGATCAGGCTTATCGACTAGCTGCTCAAGCCGTACTGGGTGCAGCAAAAATGGTTCTTGAGACTGGAAAACATCCTGGTGAACTTAAGGATAATGTATGTACCCCAGGCGGTGCAACGATTGAAGCAGTTGTTACCCTTGAGGAAAAGCAATTTAGAGGATCGATATTGGCAGCAATGGACAACTGCACAAATAAAGTAAAAAATCTTTTATAAAGCAGCACTCACGGGATCCAATTTGATGGATCCCTTTTTTCTACTTTCAAAATTGGGGAAATTCGACAAAAATTATTATTTTTCGACACTTTCTGTATTTTACGCGTGACACACGGTTTTATTAATAATAAACTTTAGATACATTCAAACTGTTAGAAAAAAAAGGAATAGTAAAAGCAAAGAATCAAATACTGAGAAGGTCTGTTCATCATAAGTGAATGATTTTCAATCAGGGAGTAGAGCGTTTATGGGCTTAATTAATGAAATTACGAAAAAAACCTTGTTCATTTCGGTTATTGATGACGATGCGATTATTCGAACAATACTAATGAGAATACTTAAGGTAATGGATTTTAATCATTACGAACTGAACCTTGAAGCATTTGAAAATGGTCTACAATTTTTTGAATCCAAGCGCTTAGCGGAAAAAGGAGATCATTTTTTAATACTAGATGGTGTCATGCCTGTCATGGATGGAATCGAAATCCTCCAGAAAGTAAAAAAAATAGAAAATAGAAGAAATATTCATGTCCTTATGTTGACAGGGAGAAAAAGTGAAACGGACATTGAACGTGCATTAAAGCTTGGAGCAGATGATTATATGACCAAACCTTTTAGTATTAAAGAACTTCAATCTAGGATAGAACGGTTAATCAAAGGGATGAAATAGAATGCTGAGAAATGAGTTATTTTTCCTAACAATTCTAACGATAACCATTTTAGGGTTATTAATGGTTTTACTAATATACTTAACGATAAGAAAAGCAATAGATATTAAAAACAGAAAGGCGATTGAACAATATATAGAAAATTATCAATCCATCCTTTTTACGATGCTTATGGAGGGAGGATATTCTAGGGGAATGAATCCTAAATCAGTTCTTGAACGGAAAGCCACCGAAAAACTTCTAAGCATGTATAGTAAAGTTTTAGAGGGCGAGGATGAAAAGAAACGTTTATCAGAATTAGCATCCATGTATTTAGCAGAGTATTATCATAGGCAGCTTAAAAGCAAAAAGTGGAGTCACCGGATGAACACCCTCTATCATATTGAGGATTTCAAACTAAGCCTACTTATCGATGATATACATAAGCTATCCCAGAAAAAACGAATTTCCCATGAAGAACTTATTCATACCTTGAGAATCCTAGCTTTATTCCAATATGAAAGTTTATTTGAAATGCTGACAATCCACTACAATTCTTTATCTGAATTCGAGTATCGTAATATCTTAATACGCCTCGAACAACAACAATTTGAACAGTTTATTCTACATTTTCATAAAAGCAGCCCACCATTACAAAAAGCAATTCTTGATGTAATTTCGATGAAAAAAGAGATTAATTATCTATCTTTTCTTGAAAATATTTTTTCTACCTATAAAGGGGAAATCAAGCTGAGAGCCTTAAAGGCATTATCGGAAATTGGTTATGTAAAAAATTCAGATCCCTATTTAGAACTTCTATATTCCACCAAGTGGGAAGAAAGAATGGTAGCCGCTAAACTTGTGGGTTCATTAAAAGAAGTAAAAGGTATATCGAGATTGATTGAACTTTTACATGATCAAACATGGTGGGTTCGATCGCAGGCCGGCCAAGCAATCTGTCAATTTCCAAATGGGCACGAGATTTTGCGGGAAGTATTTGAAACATCAAAGGATGCATTTGCCAAGGACATGGCCTGGGAATGGCTTCATAAAGGGGTATAAATAATGATAATTTTGCAATGGGGAGATGTTGTAACTGTTTTTGCTTGGTTTATAGCAGTTTATATGGTAGTTGTCATTTCTTTCTACTCCGTTATTTTGGTTATTTCCTTTTTTCAGCTTCGGAAGGAATACCAACTAGACAGAGTTCAAGCTTATGAAGACTACTCGGATGAATTTTATACCAAACCTGTTTCAATTATCGTACCTGCTTATAATGAAGAAGCAGGTATTGTACAGAGTGTGCGCTCATTATTAAGTGTTAATTATCCTACATTTGAAGTGGTTGTGGTAAACGATGGGTCAACTGACCATACACTTGAAAAAGTGATTGAACACTATGGTATGAAGGAAATAAAAAAAGTGGTTAGAAAACAGGTGGAAACAAAACCAATTGGCAGGATTTATCAGTCAGACGTTTTATCAAATTTGTTTCTTATTGACAAGGAAAACGGGGGAAAAGCGGATGCGCTTAATGTCGGTCTTAACTTTTCCCATTACCCTTATTTTTGCTCTTTAGATGGCGACTCAGTTCTTGAGCCAGATGCCTTTTTAAAGGTGATGAAGCCTATAATAGATTCAAATGAAGAAGTTGTTGCCTCAGGTGGGAGTGTTCGAATCGCTAATGGCTGCCAAATCATTAACGGACATATTCAAAAAATCGGGTTATCCAATAAACCATTGGTCGTAATGCAAATCATCGAATATTTACGAGCTTTTTTGATGGGGAGAATTGGCTTAAGCCGTCACAATCTTTTATTAATCATTTCTGGGGCGTTTGGTGTTTTTTCCAAGCACTGGGTGATTGCTGCAGGTGGTTATAAAACAGATACGGTTGGGGAAGATATGGAATTAGTCGTGAGAATCCATAGACTCTTAAAAGAAAAGAATACAAAGAAAAAGATTGTGTATGTTCCTGACCCTGTTTGTTGGACTGAGGTTCCTGAAGACATTACATTCTTACGCAGGCAGAGGAGACGCTGGCATAGAGGACTGTTTGAAAGTTTATGGACTCATAGAAAGATAACATTTAATCCAAAATACGGATCGATTGGTCTTATATCTTTTCCATACTTCTGGATTGTTGAGTTTTTGGGTCCAGTTATTGAATTATTAGGATATCTTTTTATGATCCTTTGTTTATTTTTGGGCGGGATCTATGTTGAATTTTCTATTTTGTTGTTTCTTCTTTCCTGTTTATATGGGTCTATTTTTTCAATGACCGCTGTTCTTTTAGAAGAATGGAGCTTAACAAGGTATCCAAAAATAACAGATATCATCAAGCTATTTTTATACTCTTTAACTGAAACTATATGGTACAGGCCTATGACTGTACTCTGGCGATGTGAGGGAATATGGCAAATGATAATCGGGGATAGAAGTTGGGGAGAAATGAAGAGAAAAGGTGTTTCCGAATGAAAAATCCCATCAATTTAATCATTTATACAATTCTTTTTTTTATTATTTTGACATGCCCTTTTTGGTTATGGCAAATTCAGCCTGTGAAAAAATTAAACGTGTTAATTGTCGACAAGACTGTGCCAAATCCTTCCTACAGAGAACATAAGGGGCTTGTTTGGATATTAAACAATGCTAAATATTATAAAAATGGACAAAGACCTTATTCGGTGATCGATGACTATAAGGGGTTTGAACCAAAAGAAGGACAGAAATATACGATTGCCCCCCTGCCTAAGGACTTAAAAAAATATGATGTTGTCTATTTAACAGACCAATACGGGGTTTATAAAGAAGAGTTTTTCGGACAGAATCTGTCGGGAAAAAGGTCCGCAAAAATATACGGCGGACTTAAATCAAGCGAAGTCAATCTAATTGAAAAAGCACTTATCCAGTCAAAAGGAAAAACATTAATAGCTGAATTTAATACCTTTGCGAGCCCTACATCAGAAACCGCCAAAGCTGAGATTTCTAATTTACTAAATGTAGAATGGTCTGGCTGGATTGGACGATTTTTTTCGGACCTTAAAAGTACGGAAGTACCTGAATGGGTAAAGGAGAATTATGAGAAACAAAATAAGAAATGGTCCTTTACTGGTGAGGGATTCGTTTTTGTCAGTAAAAATAATCATGTAGTTGTAATAGGGAAAAAGGATGTTAATGATGAGGGGCTTCTATTTCAATTAACAGATAAAGGAATGAAACATTTTACACGCGATATTCATGGGAAGTATACCTATTGGTTCGATATTATTGATGCTAAAGATAAAGATGAAATATTAGCAGCTTATCAGCTGCCAATATCAAAGCAAGCAAAGGAAACGCTTAAAGAATATGGGATCCCAACCCATTTTCCTGCAGTTATTTATCACGAAAATGCTAAGTATTCCTCCTATTATTTCTCAGGAGATTATGCAGACGAATCAGAAGTTCCTGAAATTTACCAAACAAAGGGCTTGGATACATGGAAAAGGAATGTTGGAGCAAACGAGTCTTTTTATTGGGAATCATACGTTCCAATGATGAAGGACATCTTAGAAAATGGCTTGCACCACATAGCGAATCAAGAAAAAGTAGAAGTGACAGACCATGATGGAATAAAGTCAAATAGCCAAACAGGAGATTCCTATATACAGGTTCAAAAGAATGGAAAATGGGAGAATCTTTTAATCAAGGGCGTAAACATGGGGATTGGAAAGCCAGGATATTTTCCTGGGGAGACGGCAATTACCAAGGAAGAATACTTCCGATGGTTTAAAGAAATTGGCGCAATGAATGCCAATGCCATCAGAATTTATACGCTTCACCCGCCACAATTTTATGAAGCCTTTTATGAATATAACCAAATTGCTAAAAAGCCGCTCTTTCTATTTCATGGTACATGGGTTAATGAGGAAAATCTCATCCAAACCCAAGACGCCTTTGCCAAAGTTAATCTAGAGGATGCGAAGCTGGAAATTAAAAATATGATTGATATTATCCATGGAAAGGCTAAGCTTCCTGAGCGGTCTGGTCATGCTTCTGGTGTTTATAAATATGACATTTCAAAATATGTCCTCGGAATAATTGTCGGCACAGAATGGGATCCTGCGATGGTTATGAACACAAATGAAAAGCATTCAGCTATCGGTCAATTTTCAGGGGATTACTTTAAAACGGAAAGAGCAAATCCCTTTGAAGTATGGCTGGCTGGTTTAATGGACTATGCCGCTGATTATGAAGCCGATAAATTCATGTGGCAGCATTCGATGAGTTTTACTAACTGGTTAACTACAGATATGTTAAAGCATCCTGCGGAACCGCTTGAGAATGAGGACATGGTATCGGTTAATCCCAATCATATTAAAGCATCCAAGTTGTTTTCTTCAGGTTTATTTGCATCCTACCATGTATACCCATACTATCCTGACTTTCTAAACTTTGAAGAGTCGTACCTTAACTATGTTGATAATACTGGGAAGAAAAACAATTATGCCGGCTATCTGAATGAACTGCGTGCTGCCCATCAAATGCCAGTACTTGTAGCTGAATTTGGTGTGCCAGCTTCTAGAGGCTTAACCCATAAGAACGCTTATGGGATGAACCAAGGGTTTCATTCGGAAGAGGAACAAGGGAATATTAATAAGTATTTATATCAATCGATTGTTTCAGAAGGATATATGGGTGGGCTTGTCTTCGCCTGGCAGGATGAATGGTTTAAACGAACATGGAACACTATGGATTTTGATAACCCAGACCGAAGGCCATACTGGAATAACATGCAAACAAATGAACAGCATTTTGGTTTAAAAGGTTTTGAACCAGTAAAAAAGGAACAAGAAATCATTGTTGACGGTGTCTCTAAGGATTGGGACTTAGCTGGAGTTAGGAATAGTTATCTTACAAAAGATAAGAAAGACACTTTAAAGGAAGTTCGGTTTTCTTCGGATAATGGGTATTTGTATTTTCTTCTAAAATATATTCGTCCCGTTGATTTTAGTAACCAAGGAACTTTCCTATTACTCGATACCATCAATAAGCAAGGGCAAACTAATATACCATTAGCAGGTAAGAGTTTTATAAAAACAGACTATGGAATTGATTTTTTAATAAAACTTACAGGAACTAATAATTCCAGAATCATGGTTGATAGCTATTATGATACATACTATTATCAGTATGCTCATCTGTTGAAGTTGATTGACGAGCAATCATATGTAAGCAAGAAGAATAATGGAGTGTTTCATCCCATTAGACTTGCCCTTAATAAGGAATTAACGATACCTACAACAAAGACAATCATTCCTTTTGAGGGATACGAAACTGGAAAACTGAAGTTTGGGAATGCCAATCCCAAAAATAAAGAATTCGACTCGTTAACCGATGTAAGTATTAGTAAGGATAAGAAGGTTATCGAAGGAAGGATTCCATGGCAGCTATTAAATGTGAAAGACCCTAGTTTAAGAGAAGTAATGGGAAATGTGTGGGAAAGTGGCTTGGCAAGCAGCATTGAAACAAGCGGAATTAGGATGGCTATTGTGACAACAGAGAATGGGAAGGTCCAGCAGACATTCCCTAATATAACTAATAATCAGCTGCATCAAACCGATTCATTTTTCTACAGTTGGAAAAAGTGGGAGGAGCCAGCCTTTCATGAACGGTTGAAAAAATCTTATGGAATCATGAAAGAGGCCTTTCGAACGACGGAAATTAAGGATGGTAAGAATAAAAATTAAAACGCTGGCTCAGAACCAGCGTTTCTTTTAAATCTTTTTTTCTCAATAGTAAGGAAAATGCTCATTATTATTACCACTAACAGTTAAGGTAGTCATAAAGCCGACACATATGATCGTAAGAAGGGAATAAAAAAAATTTTCTAAACCGACTATTTGAATGCCGCTCGTTATGACTAGACCATCGATTAAGAATATAATGATACCTACATTTATTGAAGTAAATTTGGTTAGAATCTGTGCGAGTAAATCAGTCCCACCCGTACTTGTTTCATAACGAAGCATAAGACCGATGCCAATGCCGACAAGTAATCCACCAATTATTGTACTTGGTAATATACCCAATTGTATTTTACCGTTCATAAATGAAAGAAAATCAATACAAAACGAAGAAATGATAAGTCCGTGGAGGCTATAGTAGAAGTATCGTCGCTCAAAAAACCAGGCTAAGACATATAAAGGTAGACTTAAAAGGATAATACTTAGACCAGTCGGCCATCCGTAAAAATAATGAATGAGTAGCCCTAAGCCGATTACCCCTCCGTCTAGCAAGTGATAGGGAACTAAAAATCCATTTACCCCAAGACTCAATAGCAAACTCCCAAGCAGCATAGCTGCAATTTTTTCCTTCACAATCTCACCTCAAAACTTGTCCTCTAACATAAAAATATGAAAGTTCGAGGCATTTAGAAGTGGTATCACCAAAAAAAATGACTATTATAAAGGATTAAAAAAATAACCAGGAGAAAAAATTCCTGGTTATTTTTTTAAAAGAAGATATTCAGAATAAAATAAATGATACCTGCTAACAAGGAAGTTATTGGTAATGTAATGACCCAGGTAATTAACATCCGCTGAGCAGTACCCCATTTTACTCCTTTAAGACGATGCGAAGCACCTACACCAAGTATCCCTGAAGAGATGACGTGTGTAGTACTGACAGGTAAGTGGATGTAGGTGGCCCCGAAAATGATCGCTGCACCGGTTAAATCCGCTGCAACACCATTAATCGGACGGATCTTCATAATTTTCCCGCCCACTGTTTTAATGATCTTCCATCCGCCAATCGAGGTACCAAGTCCCATTGCAATCGCACAAGAGAGCTGTACCCAAAAAGGAACCTCATCAGTATGCAGATAACCATTAGCTAACAGAGCCATGGTGATAATCCCCATGGATTTTTGTGCATCATTTGTTCCGTGTGAATAGGATTGTAATGCCGCAGTAGCAATCTGGATAAAACGAAAGTTTCGGTTTGTCTTTGTTAAATTGAAGTTCTTAAACACGACTTTAAAAATGCTGTAAACAATATACCCAACTGTGAAAGCTAAGATCGGTGATAGGACTAATGCTTCAAGGATTTTTATAAAACCTTCTGCTTTTATTACGTCAAATCCTTTGGCAGCAATAGCCGCACCAGCAATAGAACCAATAATTGCATGGGAAGAGCTGCTTGGAATACCGTAATACCATGTGAGTAAGTTCCAAATAATAGCCGATAGCAGCGCCGCAAAAATAACAATTGATCCGGTATGACCACCAGTTAGTGAGAATGGATCAACAATATCCTTAGATATGGTTTTGGCTACACCTGTGAATGTCAAAGCACCAACAAAATTCATTACGGCTGCCAGCAAAATTGCTTGGCGTGGCTTTAGGGCTTTTGTTGATACAGAGGTAGCGATTGCATTTGCAGTATCATGGAATCCATTTATAAAGTCAAATGCAAGGGCACCAATTACAATTAAAATCGTTAGAATTAATACAACGCTCATATTTTTGCTCCTTAAGCATTTTTCATGATAATGGTTTCAAGTGTATTAGCAACGGTTTGGCAATAGTCTGCGATATCTTCAAGATTTTCGTAGATTTCTTTATATTGAATGATACGGATTGGATCTTTTTCAACCGTAAATAAATTTTTAATCGACTGGCGTAAGATATTATCACAGTTGGATTCATAATCTTTTATTTTAATCGCATGTTCTCTTATTTGTTGTAACTTTTTATTTGAAAGCAGTTCAACCGCTTTGTCAATTTCATGAACACTGGCTTGAATAGCATCCACAAATTTCTTCATATAGTCATCTGCATTCGTAATGGAGTACATTTCAAATAATGCCGCACATCCTTCAAGGCCATCCAGAACATCATCCATGCTCATCGCTAGATGAAGAATGTCTTCACGTTCAATTGGAGTGATGAAAGCATCATTCAATTCTTTGATTACTTCGTGAACGAATGTATCTCCTTTGGTTTCCAGTTCTTTCATTTTCTCTGAGAAAATTTTCAAATCACTCACATTTTTTAATTTATAATCAGTGAAGAAATTTGCACTTTCTTTAAGGTTCGCAGAAATATTACTAAGTAATGCCATAAATTTATCAGTTTTTTTGAATGCCATGTAATTACCCCCATTTTAATTTAAAGGTCTTGTAGACCAACTTAGATATTTTATCTGAAAAATGTCGAAGAAAGAAACAAATTCTATGTAACTTTACAAAAACTTAACATTAGAATTTTTTGAATAGTTCATTTTTAAGATGGAGACCTTTTTACTTTTACCTAAATTCATTGATTTATGTATTAAAGGTAGGTTGTAAGATTTTTTCTTTTCTGAGTATAAAAATGAAAATAGGGTACTTTATAGGTACAGGTAGCATGAAAATTAAGTTACTTTTCCAATACTGCCTGAGACAAATAATTGAATACTAAAAAGGAGTGTTCTAAATGAGTTTCATTTGGGCATTAATTATTGGTGGGATTATTGGATGGTTAGCAGGCCTTATCGTTGGAAGAGATATACCGGGCGGCATCATTGGTAACATCATAGCTGGATTTGTTGGGGCGTGGCTTGGGACAGCGATTTTAGGTAACTGGGGGCCGCATGTGGCTGATTTTGCAATAGTACCTGCAATCATTGGTTCTGCAGTATTGGTCTTGCTGCTAAGCTTCATTATGAGATCCTTTAGAAGAACCGATAAATAACCATTGAAAAAGCCTCCTAAATCAGGAGGCTTTTTCAATGGTTTTTGGTTCAATAACCTAAATTGAATATATGTCAATATCTTTAAAAATAGCAGGTTGATCTAAAAATGGAGCATGGCATACAATTTTATTCTGAGTAAATGGGTGAATCAACTCAAGCTTTGCTGCATGGAGTGCTTGTCTTTTAATAATTGCTTTCCCGCCATACAAAGTATCTCCAACTAAAGGATGTCCGAGATGACTTAAGTGAACTCTGATTTGATGGGTTCTCCCAGTATCGAGCCAACATTTAACATAGGATTGTTGTTTGTCTTTGTCTGTCTTTAAGACCATATAATGGGTAAGTGCCTCTTGACCTGTTGGAGAAACTCTTCTTTTGGTTGCATGATGGCGGTCACGGCCGATTGGATCCTTAATTGTTCCGCTTCTATGTTTAACTATCCCATGGACCAAAGCAATGTAGGTTCTTTTAATCTCCCGTTTTTCGAGCATATTGTCCAAAATAGCACCAGCTAAAGCATGTTTAGCAAAAAGGATGGCACCTGATGTATCGCGATCTAATCGATGAACCTGCCGAATGTTTCTTATTTCCCCATTTGATTGCAGATAATATTGCACCGCATTAACAAGGGTATATAGATCTGCGTTTGGGTCATTCGGATGGGTATTCATAAATGGCGGTTTGTTAAGAACCAATACATGGTCGTCCTCATAAAGGATGTCAACATCTATATAGTTTGGTGTGATTAGTAGTTCTTCTTCCTCAAAAAGTTTAACTTGCAGCTTCGAACCATGACTAAGAGGGATATTCCAGTTAGCCTGGTCTCCATTTAGTAAAACCTTATTTTCCATTCTAAAAGAATGAGTTAATTTTTTGGGGGCTCCCCATACGTTTCGAAAAATATCAGCAATGGTTCTTCCATTCCATTCCAATGGAACCGTTAGTTGAAACCATTCACCCATTCGCATTGTTTTTAGCATTTAATTCTCCTTCAGGTTATAATTACCACCGTAAATACAGTCTTTGTTATGTTATTCTTATGATATACAATCAGACAGAAATAAGCGATGGCAAAGGTGGGTTAAAAGTGAAAATTGTTTTTGCCTCCACACCAAGTCAGGAAGAAGAAATTAATGAACTGGTGAGGTACATCTATTCGAATATTTTTCCTCTCTACTATACCGATGAGGAAATTAATCAATTTGAACAGTTAAAGGTTTTGCATACATCTGAAGATTTTAACACATTAAAAGATGCCTTTCAGGTAATGACAAGTATTCAAACATTAATCTCTATTCTTGAGGCCTCTCAACTTGATGTTCAGTATACATTATTATTTAATAAGAATGTTGAGACCTTACAGGAATTTGGATTATTTTTTCCATTTGAATATGAACATTTTGAAGTGGCAAAATGTATCAGAGCAAACATGCTAAGTATCTATTCTAATGCTGATAATGAGTTGCTAGTATAATGAAAAAAAAAGTCTGCAAAATTGCAGGCTTTTTTTTTTTTTCTATTAGTAATGAGTAATTTTAAGGTAATATAGTAAAAGGAAAGAAAATAACAATTTTATATTACTGCAAAATTTGTCGGTTAATTTCAGTAGATTTTTAAAGGAGTAACAAACCTGAAATTAGAAACAATATAGAGTAGACAGAAACTGGAGGGGACACCTATGGATTGGAAGAAGAAAGTAAAAAGTTGGATAGAATTTGAAGGATTAGATGCTGAATTAAGAAATCAATTAACAGAAATAGTGAAGAATGAAGGGCAGCTAGAAGAGGTTTTTTATAAGAACTTAGAATTTGGAACTGGGGGTATGAGAGGCGAAATCGGTGTTGGTACGAATCGAATGAACCTTTATACTGTACGCAAAGCCTCAGCTGGTTTAGCGGGATACATAGAAAACCAAGGTATAGAAGCGAAACAACGCGGTGTTGTGATTGCTTTTGATTCCCGTCATAAGTCACTAGAATTTGCAATGGAGGCCGCTAAAACGTTAGCCTCAAAAGGAATCCAAACATATGTATTTGAAGAATTAAGGCCTACCCCTGAATTATCATTTGCGCTAAGATATTTAAATGCCTTTTCAGGAATTGTCATCACTGCAAGCCATAATCCGCCTGAATATAACGGATTTAAGGTATATGGTTCAGATGGCGGCCAACTTCCGCCAGATGGAGCAGACAAGGTTATTGCCAAGGTAAATGAGATCGAGAATGAATTACTAATTGAGGTTGATAGTGAAGAAAACTTAAGAGCTGCCGGATTAATTAAAACGATCGGTGCTGAAATTGATAATGCTTATATTGAGAAATTAAGAACTATTTCAGAGAATCCAAACCTTGCTGAAGAAACTGATATTAAAATCGTCTTTACCCCTTTACATGGGACTGCTAATAAGCCTGTCCGTGCTGCTTTATCTGCATTGGGCTATAAAAATGTAACAATCGTTAAAGAACAAGAACTTCCAGATCCGGAATTCTCGACTGTAAAAAGTCCTAACCCTGAAGAGCATGCAGCCTTTGAATTGGCCATTCGTGATGGAAAAGAAGTAGGAGCGGATCTTCTCATTGCTACAGATCCCGATGCCGATCGATTAGGTATTGCTGTGCGCAATCCTGAAGGAGAATATGTTGTTCTTACAGGAAACCAAACAGGTGCTTTGTTACTTGATTACATTATCACACAGAAAAAGGAAAAAGGAACACTCCCGGAAAATGGAGTTGTTTTAAAAACTATTGTTACATCAGAAATTGGCAGGAAAATTGCTACAGCTTATGATTTAGAAACAGTTGATGTCTTAACCGGATTTAAATTTATCGCTGAAAAAATTAATGAATATGAGACCACTGGCAATTTGAAATTTCTATTTGGATATGAGGAATCCTATGGCTATTTAATTGGCGACTTTGCTAGGGATAAGGATGCAGTCCAAGCGGCTCTACTAGCAACCGAAGTGTGTGCTTTTTATAAGAAACAAGGAAAAACCCTCTATCAAGGAATGATGGAAGTATTTGAAAAGTATGGTTATTACCAAGAAGGCCTACGTTCCTTAACCTTAAAAGGAAAGGAAGGGGCGGAGACAATCCAACAATTATTGGCTTCTTTCCGATCTGAGCCAATTACGAGTCTTGGAAACTTGACCACCTTCACGACTGAAGATTACTTAACAAGCATCCGTGTAAAGAATAAAGGAGAAGAAGAAATTGATTTACCAAAATCGAATGTTTTAAAATATACTTTCGAGGATGGTTCATGGGTTTGTTTAAGACCATCAGGAACAGAGCCGAAGGTGAAATTCTATTTTGGAGTCAATAGTAAAAGTTTAGAAGAAAGCAAGATAAAACTAAAATCGATTGAAAATGATTTTATGGCTTTAGTTGACGATAAAATGAAAATGGTTCAAGAAATTTAATCCAATCTTAATACGATCTAAGAACCTCATCATGAAAAGAAAAAAATAAAACACGGCTTCCATTTCAGGAAGCCGTGTTTTTTTTGGTGGAATTCTTTGGTCCGGTTGTAAAAAGTTTCTCAGGCAGAAATTGAATTCACTTATCATTTTAGGAAAGACTATACATCGGTATCTCATTAGGGTCAGGCTCTACGGTTTCATTCGCATGGTCAATGTAGCGAAGAAGGTTATATAGTTTGGTTTCAATTACACTGTAATCACGTTCGAAATTGTAGGCATGCAGGAATTGTTCAATTCTTTTTGATAAAAATTGGTCTTTTGTTCGTACCATTAAAATCAGCAAATTATCCCACTCAGATCGATGTGTATAATATAAAGCTCGATCATAATCCATTTTATTCATTTGTTTTATCTCCTCCTTATTAGGAGTTGAGATTATTGTATGATATTTTGACGATAACTTTCACAGCAAATGTTGGACACCCATTGTTTACGCGGTTTTCAACATTTACCTGTATATATTCTTGTCATTATGAACAAGGCGGAGGCGCTATGGTTAAAATTATAATTTGTGTCATGCTCTTTTTATCCCTACAACTGGAAAATGTCGCAAGCGCTAAAATTGTCAAAGCTGATAGACCGTATACTTATGAAATGTTAGAAAATGACCTTTCAATAATTAACGAAAAGTATCAAGAGAAAATAAAAATCAAATCGATCGGAACGTCTCACTTTGGGCGGGATATTTGGGCAATTAAGCTCGGAAAGGGCAAGAAAAATGTGGTTTTGATAGGCTCGCATCATGGGCGGGAGTGGCTGACAAGCTTAATGTTAATGAAAATGCTTGAGTCTTATGCAGCTTCCTATGAGGAGAAGGGCCTTTTCGGATTTAAATCCAATCATATTCTTAATGAAGTATCATTATGGTTTGTGCCAATGTTAAATCCAGATGGAGTGGCCATTCAACAGAATGATCTTAAAAATTTTCCATCTAAACATCAGAAACTTTTGGTGAAAATAAATGAAGGATCAGATAACTTTAAACGATGGAAAGCAAACGGCATGGGCATAGATTTAAATAGGCAATATCCAGCTGGGTGGGAAAGTCTTAATCCTGATCCTGTTTCACCCTCCTATAAACTTTATAAAGGAAAAAAACCATTAGAATCAAAAGAAGCACTCTCCTTAACGAAATTTATTAAGGAAATTAACCCTTCAATTGCAGTTGCTTATCATACAGCGGGAAGAGAAATTTATTGGAATTATAAAAATGGCAAGCATCTTACACGTGATAAACTTGTTGCTAAAAAAATTTCGAAATTAACCGGCTATAAATTAGCCAAACCTGAAAAAAACGCAGTGGGAGGCGGTTTCACGGATTGGTTTATCACTACTTATCACAGACCGGCCATGACAATTGAAATTAGTTATTTAGTTGGCGAAACAAATCCCCCCATCTCAATTTTTAAACAGGAATGGAAACGGAATCGACATGTTGGCTTGAAACTTGCTGTGGAAGCCAAGAAAATCTCTGATTAAAGCAATACTTGCCTATTGTTTTTTCTATCTTGTTTCATCATTCCCCTTTTTACTTCATACATTGTGGTAAGAGGAAAAGGGGGAATGGCAAAATGAATGTGGAAGGTCGTAATTCACTTGAATATGCGATCAGTGAAATCACTGAAATAGCAACCGGGTTTGGTTTGGATTTTTATCCAATGCGTTATGAAATCTGTCCTGCCGAAATTATTTATACATTTGGGGCTTATGGTATGCCAACCCGATTTTCACATTGGAGCTTCGGCAAGCAATTTCACAAAATGAAACTTCATTATGATTTAGGGCTGAGTAAAATTTATGAATTAGTTATCAATTCAAACCCATGCTATGCTTTTTTGCTTGATTCCAATACACTTATTCAAAATAAACTAATTGTTGCCCATGTTTTAGCACACTGTGACTTCTTTAAAAATAATGTTCGTTTTCAAAATACAAAACGTGATATGGTCGAAAGTATGGCTGCCACGGCAGAAAGAATTCATCAATATGAAGTTCAATATGGTAAAAAAGAAGTGGAAACCTTTTTAGATGCGGTATTGGCTATTGATGAACATATAGACCCATCGCTTATGAGGCCTAAGTTATCTTGGTCCATTGGAGACGACGAGGAAGATGATGACCTAGAGCTTCAAGTAACAACGCCATACGATGATCTGTGGAGATTGGATGAAAAAGATAAAAAGGAGACCAATCAACCGCGGAAAAAGAAATTTCCTCCAAGGCCAGAAAAGGATCTGTTGCTATTTATTGAAACATATAGCAGAGAGTTAGAGGATTGGCAGCGGGATATCTTAACAATGATGCGGGAGGAAATGCTCTACTTCTGGCCGCAGCTTGAAACGAAAATAATGAACGAAGGCTGGGCTTCCTATTGGCATCAACGAATTTTACGGGAAATGGATTTAACGAGCGGTGAGGCAATCGAGTTTGCTAAATTGAATGCGGGAGTTGTACAGCCATCAAAAACGGGCATTAATCCTTATTACCTTGGAATAAAGATTTTTGAGGATATTGAAGAACGCTATAACAATCCAACGGAAGAGATGAAGCGAAGAGGCGTGGTTCCAGGATCAGGGCGGGAAAAAATGTTTGAGGTCCGTGAAGTAGAATCCGATATATCTTTTCTTCGCAATTACTTAAATAAGGACCTTGTCATGCGAGAAGATATGTATCTTTTCCAAAAACAAGGAAGAGACTACAAAATTGTTGATAAACAATGGGAACAGATTCGTGATCAACTTGTAAATATGCGCGTAAATGGAGGTTTCCCTTACATCACTGTCAATGATGGCGATTATTTAAAAAATGGGGAACTATATCTAAAACACTGGTATGAAGGGGTGGAACTCGACGTTAAATATCTAGAAAAAGTTCTTCCATATATCCAACAGCTTTGGGGCAGACCTGTTCATATCGAATCGATGATTGAAGATAGAAAAATGTTATTTTCTTATGATGGTAAAGGAGTCCATCGTAAATATTTGTAATTTCTTGAGGCTATCTTGTACTATCAAGATAGCCTATTTCTATTTATGCGTAATAGGAGAGAGGAAATCATTTCATGAATGTATTTGTTAATGTAGTTAAAACTATTCTTAAAAAGGGGATAAATAAATGAAACAAGCTCTTAACTCTAAAGTTCTTTCAGTTTTAGAAGACAAAATTCAATTAATAAAAACAGAAAAAGGTGCGATATATTTAGTAGGACCGATCCGGCTTCCCGTTAATTTATACGGAGAAACAGTTAACTTCAAATGGTATTGTTGGCTAAATTGTGATGAGGTAACAGAGGATTTTGAAAGAATTATTGATAAGTTATCTTCTGCGAATTTAGCAGAGTTTCAACAATCAAGCGTTTTAGTATATGGTGACTTTGAATATGAAGATGATGTCATTATTAGAATGCATTCCATCTGCCATACGGGCGATATATTTGGAAGCAAGCGATGCGACTGTGGATTTCAATTAAAACAATCAATGAAAATGATCTCCGAACATGGAACAGGGGCATTATTTTATCTAGCAAATCACGAAGGAAGAGGAATAGGCTTATTCAGTAAGGCAATGGCCTATGTTCTTCAAGAAAACGGCTATGATACGGTCGAAGCAAATGAAGGCCTTGGTTTTGTCGATGATTCTAGAAACTATGGGGATGCTATTCAAGTCCTTAAAGCATTACGCTCTAAACCAGTCACACTTATGACTAACAATCCAAAAAAATTGGAAGCATTAAAAAGTGCTGGTTTAGAGGTAGCAGGCAGAAAGCCTTTGTGGGGAGATGTATCAGAGTATAACGAAAAATATCTGCAGACAAAAGTAAATAAGTCAGGTCATATAGGAGATAAGGGGACTTGTCCAAATGACTAACCATGAATTCTATATGGAGTTAGCTCTAAAAAATGCTAGTGCAATGAAAGGCCAAACAGACCCAAATCCACTAGTAGGGGCTGTGATTGTGAATGATAACCGAGTAGTGGGAATCGGAGCCCATTTAAAAGCTGGCGAGCCTCATGCTGAGATTCACGCTCTCCGTATGGCTGGCGAAGCAGCAAAAGGCGGAACCATTTATGTTACATTAGAACCATGTTCCCACTATGGCAGGACAGGCCCATGTGCTGTTGCAATAGTAGAAGCCGGTATTAAAAGAGTCGTAATTGCCACACTTGATCCAAATCCTGTTGTGTCAGGGAATGGAGTAAAAATTCTAAAAGACGCAGGAATTGAAGTAATAATCGGGGTTCATCAAGAGGAATCCCAAAAGATGAATGAAGTATTCAATAAATTCATCTTGGAGAAAAAACCATTTGTCACCTTAAAATCAGGGATTACTCTAGATGGGAAAATAGCCACTTATGCATCAAACAGTAAATGGATTACTTCGGAACAATCCAGACAGGATGTCCATCTTCTGAGGAATGAAAATATGGCTATTCTTATAGGGGTTAATACAGTAATAAAAGATAACCCGGAACTGACAGCGCGAATTCCGAATGGAAGAAATCCAATTCGTGTTATTTTGGATTCTACTTTAAAGATCCCTATAGATTCAAAAGTTGTAACAGATAACCTTGCTGAAACTTGGATATTTACGTGTCAGAAATATGATCAGGATAAGGAAAAAACATTAAAGTCCTTAGGGATGAAAGTCTTTCCTACCGATGGGGTGGAAAAAGTTGATCCTAAAGATGTCATGGAAATATTAGGTGAGCACCTTATCTCATCCGTATTAATTGAAGGAGGGGGCACCATAAATGCTTCTTTTCTTGAAAATAAATGTATTGATAAAGTAATTCTTTATTTTGCACCCAAATTAATTGGTGGAAAGGATGCACCTACTTTCTTAGAGGGGGCAGGAATAGAGAAAATGTCTGATGCAGTGGATTTAGTGGATACATCGATCATTAAAATTGGAAAAGACTTTAAATTTATTGGCTATCCGATTTATTCAAAAGAGGGAATTATGTGATGAGATTTGGTTTTGATATCGATGATACATTAATAAATCTACGCGAGCATGCCTTTAACATATACAATCAAAGATTGAATCAAAATGTACCGATTGAAATTTTTCATAACTTAAAACGAGTGGAGATACATGGACCCTTTGGATTAACAGATGAACAAGGGAAAGAAATGTGGCGTAATTCTTTAGAAGAAATTTATTATACGTCATGTCCTGCTTTTCCAGATGCTGTTGAAACTTTACAAGAACTAGAGAAGAAAGGGCATGAAATATATTATATTACGGCAAGACCCAAAGAACATGGGGAAAGAACGAAAGAATGGTTAAAACAAAACGGTTTTCCTGTTCATGAGGAGAGGTTTTTTTATGGTATGCAGGATCATGAAAAGGTAGAAATCATTAAAAAATTAAAACTCGATTATTATTTTGATGATAAACCAGAGGTTTTAAATACATTATTAAACGAATCAATTAAAATTTTTCTCAGGGATCAATCCTATAATCGTCATTTAAATTTACCGAGAATTATAAATTGGAGTGACCTTGAGGAAACAATAAAAGATAAAGTGAAATAAGAGTCGAGTTTTAGTGTGTGTTAAAGCTATCTTGTAAGACAAGATAGCTTTTTAATATATATAGGTTAAAAATGTGAATATTTTGTTACATATTATTAAACAAGTTGACAATGATAATCATTCTCTTTATAATCAGAATTGTGAATGATAATCATTATCAAATATAAAAATTATACAAACCGGGGGAAAACACAATGTCAATCAAATTTAAACTTCTAGCAGCAATGGCAGCCCTTTCATTAGTTCTTGGAGCTTGTGGAAAAGCAGAAGAAACAACAGATAAACCAAAGGTAGAAAACAAAGCAAAATCAGCAGAGAAAGAAGAAGTAAAGGAAAAAGAAGAAGTGAAATATGCTGATGTTTTTAAAGAGGCCGTAACTGAGCTTGAAAAAGCAAAAGAAGGTAAAGATGTTGATTTTGACAAAGTGACAGATTTATATAATTCCAATTTAAAAGAGTTAGTTCAAAAGAGAGACGCAGAATTTGAGGATACAATTGATGAAAAAATCACTGTAGCTTTAGCAGCTGGTAAAGATGGTTCAATGGATAAAGTAATCGTAAAACAAATCTTTGATAAATTAATGCAAAAGGTATTTTATACATCTATTAAACACGATTTTACAGAAGTAACTGAAAAATGGGGCAAAACTGAAGAAGTCAATGCAGAATTAGAAGAAGCAAAAGGATATTATGCCATTCTAAAATCAACTGTAGAAAAGCGTGATGCTGCTTATGGAACAAACCTTGTCAGTGTAATTGATGGGGGATTTAGTGAAATAGAAACAGCAATTAAAAACAATGATCAACTAAGCTTTAACTTAGGTAAGCAAGTGGTTGACAAAACGTTAATGAAGACCTTCTATCTAGCAACGGGTGCACTTCCAAATGGATATGCAACAAAGGCTGCAGCGGAAGCAGGGAAAGATGCTGCTTTAGCCAAAGTAGAACAGGCAGAAGGCTGGGCATTCTTCCAATCTTTATATAGCTATTTGAACAAACATGCAGCTGATGAAACTGCCTTGATTGAAAAACAATTCAATCTTGAATCTGATGTAAAAGCAGTTGATCCAGCTGCTGTTAATAAAGCTTTTGTTCGTGGTTTTGCAAAAATTGCCATTTCTGAGTATGGCGAGAGTAAAGAATTATTTGGTGAAGATAAAGCTGTTATCACTGGTTTAGAGGGTGCGTTATTCATCGATATCATCGGCGAAGATATCAAGGCCCTTCTTGGAGAAGATGGTTATAAGACACTAACTGAAAAAGCACAGAAATATGTTGAAACAGCAAAAGCTAAAGATAAAACCGCTGGTGAAGCACAATTGAACGAGTTAATTTCCACTCTGAATACAATCGTAGAAAAAGCGAAATAATGCAGAGGAAAAACCTTGTTAACTTACGCAAGGTTTTTCCTTTTTTCTCTGATATGAGAGAATAATGTACATAATAAGTCGTGATGACCAACTAGGTATAGAGGTGTTATACATTGAAAGTAATTGTTACTGGCGGAGCAGGGTTTATTGGCTCCCATCTTACAAGGAAATTGTTAAAGGAAGGCCATGAGGTTTTAATCATCGATGAACTGCATCCTTACTATTCTGTTGCTAGGAAAAAACGACAGCTAGAATTTGCACGTGGAGCAGGAGAGTTCGCTTTCTTTCAAAAAAGTCTTCTAAATGACGAAGCGGAAGTAAAGGAAATCTTTCTTTCCTACAAGCCAGAAATGGTAATACACCTAGCGGCCATTCCTGGAGTATCACATTCAATAACGGCCCCGAATGAGTATGTTGACTACGATATTAAAGCCACCATTAATGCACTGCGATTTGCGGGTCAATCAAACGTAAAACATTTTATTTTTGCTTCTTCCTCATCGGTTTACGGAGAACAAAAGAACGTTCCGCTTCAAGAAGAGATGGCGATGGGAAAGGTGGTATCTCCTTATGCAGCAGCTAAATTTGGGGCTGAATCCTTTTGCCATGCCTATTCTTCATTATTTGACTATAAAATTTCTATCCTTCGCTTTTTTACCGTTTATGGACCCTGGGGTAGGCCAGATATGGCCATTACAGGGTTTATTAAAAATTTGCTGAATAAACAGGAAATTACATTGTTTGGAAATAGAACGGCTAGAGACTATACATATATAGATGATTGTATAACAGGGATCATTAGTGCTTTTAACCAAACTGAAAGGGTCGGTACCTATAATATAGGGTCTGGTAAACCGATTTTTATTGAGGAATTAGTTGAGTATTTAAAGCAGCATTTTCCTGATCTAACTGTAAAACAAGGTGGTTTTCGCCAAGGGGATGTCAATTCCACATGGGCGGATATTTCGAAGGCACATCAACAGCTTGGATTTTCCCCATTAATATCTTTTTCAGAGGGACTTGCTAAAACGATAGAATGGGCCAAAAAGCATGTTTCGGAAATCAGTTAAACGTTTGGTTAAAGTGATGGGATTCATTCTAGCAGGAATTTTTATCCTGTTGTCCTGGCGATATTTTCATGCTGAAAACTTCTTAAATGGGTCCAAAAAATTTTTCTTGGGTAATCCTTTGATTATCATAGTTGTTACCGTGGGTTACCTATCCTCATTTATCCTCAGAGCTGAGGCGTGGAGATTATATCTAGGAAAGAAAGCCAAGTTTATAAGCTGTTTACAAGGCATTCTCTTAAGTCTTTTCGTAAATCATATCACTCCAATAAAGGTTGGGGATGCGGTTAGGGTCGGGGTGTTGTCCTGGAAGGAAAAAAACATAAGTCCTGATATTTCTGCACATTCTGTAGTTGTGCTCAGATCGCTTGATATGTTGTTCCTAATGTTATTTTCCATAATTGGACTTGTTGCTTTTTCCAAAGCGTTTATCTTCCACTTGTCATTAGGAGTATTGCTTATTTTAGGTTTAAGCTTTCTAATAGGAGGATTTATAGTCTTTAAATACTGTCCACTCTTTGTGGAAAAGCATATCTTATTATTAAGAACAAGCTTTAAGGGCTGGAATTTTGTTTATATTTTTTTCTTAATTGGATTAAGCTGGGCTATGGAAGGCGCTGTTTTGTGGGGAGTAACAGCTTCGTTAGGTGATGGTCTTTCTATTTATAAGTCAATTTGGGTCAATTCTATTACTGTCGGTGGGCAGGTATTTCAAATTACACCTGGGGGAATATCTACATACGAATCAGTCATGACTGCGGCTTTAACAAGTTTTGGGTTTCCGACAAAGGATGGATATATGGTTGCTCTTATTAGCCATAGTTATAAGTTTATTTTTTCCTATTTCGTTGGTTTCCTGCTTTTGATTCATTCACCTGCATCAAATTTTAAACAAATAAGAGTGTTTCTAAGAATGAGAGGAAGACAAAAATGAAAAAAGCATCTTCTTTTGAAAAAGTGGCGGCAAGGTGTTGGAACCTTCTGAATGAGGGGAAGCCGTTTACTCCAATATTTACAATCGGTACCATGTTGATTTATTCCCTATCTAAGTTGGGATCCCCTTCTTACAGTTTAGATCTATTCTTAGGGTTATTAGCAATCTTACCTCTATTAATTATTTACTACCTGTACGATTATCCATTATTTCTTAGAAACTATTTATGGATCCCATTTACAGCCTTTCTTATCATTTGGGATCATGTGAATATTAGTTTGCTTTTTACTGGCATTGGTTTATATTTCTTCTTTACAGTCTTTTTTTGGGGCACATTTTATTATCATTTGCGCATCGGTACCTCATGGCTGAATTTTACCCGGTTCTGGAAGCTCGTTTTAAAAAATAGTGATTCAACAAGTGGGAATGCCCAAGAACAACTGCCAAAGTTTCTTTTGTTATTATCACTTTGGAATTTGACTATTGAGAAGCAAACCTGGTCGGGAAGTGAAATTGGAGTCATCGTATTCTTCTATTTAGGAATTCTATTGTTTTCTTGGATTCTTCATAAAAATCTGTTCGATTGGAAGCCGAAGATTATCCCTACCTTTACTTCTAATGTTGCAGAGCGGACAGATGCCATTAATAAGAAAGTTATTGTTATGGTCATTGACGGAATGAGGAAAGAGCGTTTTGAAGAAGCGAACACTCCCTTTCTCGACTATTTGAGAAAAAATGGAACAGACTATACTAGAATGGAAACCGTATATCCAGCAAGAACTGTCGTTTGTTTTTCATCGATGTTTTCAGGAACTTACCCATTTGAACATGGAATCAAGTCGAATATGGTTTGGAAGCATGGTATTAAAGTAGAGAGCGTATTTGACACATTAAGAAAAGTAGGGAAAAAGGGTTCATTATTAGCGGTAGCCCATCTCGTTGATTCCTTTGGAAAGGATGTAGAGACATTCACAGCCGTAATGCACAATAATGTTGTTGATCGTAAAATTATTGATCGAGCGAAAAATATCATGGAAGAACAGGATCCCGATTTGCAAATTGTGCAATTAATAAGTACAGACCAAACTGGACATAGCCGAGGAGTATTATATAACGAATATATTCAAAAAATCGAAGAGGCTGACGCCTTAGTTAAAGAATATTTTGAGTGGTTAAAAGAGAAAGGTAAGCTTGAAAATTACACGTTTATTGTTTGTGCTGACCATGGTCAAGCTGATGGGATTGGTGGACATGGCCACCTCGATGAAGGTGAAAGATTCGTACCGTTCTTTATGTATGGTCCGTCTATTGAAACAGGAAAAAGTGTGGAGGAAAAGCATAGCTTGGTTTCCCTCGCTTCAACGATTTCCTATTTGTTGGGGGCACCATATCCTAGTCACAGCCGTGGGCCAGTATTAATAGAGGCAGTAAGGAAGGATGTTTAATCAATGGAGCAGCAAAAAGTAATTGTCTTTCTTCCAGCTTTCAATGAGGAAGAGTCGATTGCCCAAGTCATTCAAAAAATACCAAGAGATTTCGATCCAAAGGTGAAGGTAGAGGTTTTAGTGATAAATGATGGCTCTAATGATCGAACGGTCGAGCAGTCCTGGAAAGCAGGGGCAGATTATGTCCATACCTTTGGTAAAAACCTTGGATTAGGTGCTGCTGTTCGTAAAGGGCTGGAGCTTTGTGTTTTAAATGGAGCAGATATTGGTGTCATGATTGATGCTGATAATGAATACCCTGCTGATCAGATTCCTGATATTGTCAAACCCATCTTAATGGGAACAGCTGATTATGTAATGGGTTCCCGTTTCCTTGGAACGATTGAAGGAATGCGGTGGAACAGGAGAATTGGGAATTATTGTTTTACGTTTCTACAAGCTCTTATACTAAGAAAATGGATTTATGATGGACAGTCTGGGATGAGAGCTTTTTCTAGACAAGCTATGGAAGAAGCTGAAATTGTTCATGATTACAATTATGCACAAGTTGTCACGCTGAATCTCATTAGAAAAGGTTTTCGGATGAAAGAAGTCCCAATTCGATATCAGGTCCGTAAAGCAGGGGAATCATTTATCAAGTTTCGTAGTTATATGACATCGGTCTTACCTGCCATTTTAAAAGAAATGAGAAGGCCAGTGAAAAAGGTGATCCATAATAGGACAACATCTGGTGCAAGAGACAGGGAATTACACCTTTTGAAAGCAAGGGAGATTAATAAGTAAGATAAATATGATAAATATGTGACATTCTAAATCCTTGCATTGACAGCGAGGATGATAATCATTATCATTATCCATGTAGGAGGGAAATTCTTAATGAAGAAATTTTTTGGATTATTTTTTACTTTCGCATTAATTTTTTACAGCATTCCTTTAAGTAGTGCGTTTGCCTATTCCTATGGTGATCCGAATGAGGAGAAGGTAGCTGAGGTGTACAAAGAAATGGTAGTGAAGCTTGATGAGAATCCTCCCAATTACAATTCCGCCAAAAAAAACTTTGAAACTGTTAAAGAAGAGATTGATATGCATATGGGCCAAGAGCCTGCTAAGCTAATTCTGAGTAACCTTAAAGATAAGGACAAGGAAGCCACCATTAACAATATGGAAAAACTACTGGTTTTAAATATTGCGAGGCGTTTAGAGAGTATTGAAAAGGACTTTGCTGAATATGACACAACGAAAAGACTCCTAGCTAAAGCCTTTGCTACATACGATGCGTTGTCTCCTAAAGTGGAAGCTGAAAAACCTGAGAATGATAAGAAAATCAGAACGGATTTTGATCAGGCCCTTGAAGCATTGGGGAATCCCGGACTGTTTGGAGTCGGGAAAAAAGAAGCGAATCTAGACGCATTTAAGGAAAATAAAGACGAGATTTTAAACTCATTAAAAACTGAATTCAACATAAAAAGTCTTGAAGTCGGGCATTTTTCTGAAAGTGCTACAGAATCTGGGACTGTAAAAAAAGACTGGACGGATATTTCGAATATCCGAAACTGGGTACCGCTTGTATTAATCGCAGGTATAATAATAGCGGTAATCATAGTTGTTATCCGCAGAAGAAGAAAATAGAAATTAGGAAACATCACCATTGGGGAGGGACTCGGCTGTGGAAATTCAAGCTCTATTAATCACATTCCGTGAAGTGTTAGAGGCGTTATTGATTGTTGGCATAATAACTACCTATCTAAAAAGAGTGGACCATAAGCAGTACAATAAATATGTTTGGTTAGGAGCAGGTCTTGCCATATTAGCAAGTGTCGGGGTTGCCCTCCTATTCCAAATTGTTTTTACAGGATTCGCTGCAATGGGAAGCGAAATGTATTTGAAAATAGGAATTATGCTCGTTTCGACCGTATTATTAACCCAAATGGTTTTCTGGATGGCAAGCCACAGCCGTGATTTAAAAGGAAATATGGAAGGGAAAATGAATAAATTCATTTCCACAGGTAACGTTGTTGGAATGGTAATCCATTCTTTTCTAGTCGTCCTTCGTGAGGGGGTAGAAACCGTATTCTTTTTTGCTGCAATTACAGGTGGAAACATCGGCGCAGCTATGCAGGGATGGGGCGCGATTACTGGTGTGGTGATCGCGATTATTGTCTCTTATTTGTTCTTTAAAGGAACGATGAGGATTCCTTTGAGCACTTTCTTCAAGTTAACCGGTGCTTTTATTATTCTTATATCTGCTGGACTACTAGTACAAGCGATTTCCATGATGCAGGACCTTAATATCATTGGCAGTGTACTTCCACATGTGTATGATCTTACATGGTTCCTGCCAGAGCATCCGATTGATTACACACATTACCTTCGTGATACTGGTTCGGCTCCGATATTATCCGGGGATATTGGAATATTTCTAAAAGCGCTGTTCGGCTATTCTTCCATGCCTTCTATTGAAGAAATATTGGCTTATATCGGATACTTTGTCGCAATTTTATTGCTTACCTCTTCCAAACCTGCAGGAAGCAAGCAAACAAATAAAACTAATTCAAAGACAACTAAAATTCTTGAGACACAAGTGAAATGAATTTTTGAACATTTAAAGTACAAGGCCGATGCCTTGTACTTTTTCTCTAGATCAGGTGGTGGATATTTATTGTTCAAAAGTGATTTAAAAGATCCCTTTTTATTAGTGATAAGTGTTGCAGCTATAATTATTGTTTTTATATCTCAACTGTATTTTATTAATCCATATACCTCCTCGTGGGATCAGGTAGATTTTGCACTGGCCGTGAAGCGCTATGATTTAATGGCTATGCAGCCGCACTTCCCTGGATATCCCTTTTTTATTTTAGGAGGTAAATTCATTCATCTGTTTGTGATGGACCCATCAAAAGCATTAACGATTTTTAATGTCTTTTGTTATGCTAGTTCTGTTTTTCCCATTTATAAGTTGTCCAGGAGATTCATACAGAGATCATTTGCTAGTTTATCTACAGCACTTATTTATTCAGCAAGCTACAGTGTTATTATCGTTAATCAGCCGATGTCAGAAGGAGCGGCACTGGCAGCATTTTGGTGGTATTTATGGAGCCTTCTTTTTGCTTTAAACATAAAAAATTCAAGAGCGATTTTAATACCATTAGGTTTTTTGAGTCTTATGCTAGGAATTCGCCTTTCCTACTTGCCCTTTGCAATCGGTATAATCTTTCTGTTTTATTGGAAAGTAAAAAAAGATGGATTAAAAATGAAAGAGATCATATTATACTTGATCTCGGGAGTCATCTTTCAAGCAATATGGGTAATTGGTCTTGTCATTTCTGAGGGAAGTATAATCGGTTTTATTAAGCTTTCTTTAGCGTTTACCAGCGGTCATTTCAATGATTGGGGAGGAACGGTAGAGGCAGCTGATATTGGTTTTTTTGATAGATTTATCATTTTTTCCTCAAAGAACATCCTATGGACAGGGATTGCAACTGAATCAGTGCTTAGTGCTGTCATTGATATTTTCCTTCTCATTTATATATTTTTTAGGGCGTTCAAAAAAACAAAAAAAAGATGGCCATTTATGAACCTTCTATATATATTGTTTAGCAGTTATTTTGGTTGGGCACTATTGGCTCAAAATGTAGAAAAAGCAAGGCATGCGCTCCCGCTTGCGGTCTTATTGATATTTTTCCTTTGTATTCGTCTTTTTTCAGAAAGAATCCCTTTTTTAGTCGTGGGACTCAGCATTTTCGTCCTAGGCCATCAGGTAAATCAAAATGTAACCCTATTAGCGACGGAAGCTAAAGAACCTCCAGCTGTTTATAAAATGAATGCATTTATTGAGAAAATGAATGAACCTGTTATACTCTACACATGGGAAGAAACGAGGGTGTTACAGTATTTAGAGGTTCCATATACACACAAAAGGATAGAAACTTATCAATATTTCCGGTATGATGCGAAATATTTCCAAGACAGGACCGTACTACTTACAGATAAAGTGATTCAAGGATTTAGGTCACAAGGTATTTTAATAGATGGGAAAATCAAAAAGATAGCAACTTTTCATTCCAACGGGCTTTTTGATCCAGTTTATCATGAAATAATTTTATATAAATGGATGGAGAAATGAACTGAGTAGTAATTAATAAGAAATACTCAATATGGAAAGGAAAATCTTCATTGAAAAAAATAGCCATTGCTGGAACAGGATACGTTGGACTAGTTACAGGGGTTTGTTTAGCAGACATCGGCAATGATGTGATTTGCGTAGACCAGGACCATCATAAAATAAGTACATTAAACAATGGGTATCCTCCAATTTATGAGCCAGGATTAAATGAACTGATGTTGAAAAATATGGAGGAGGGGCGGTTACGGTTTACAACTAGCCCTTCTATTGGCTTTAAATCGGCTGAAATCATCATGATAACAGTAGGAACTCCTCAAAATGAAAATGGCTCCCTTGATTTACAATATATTGAACAGATTTCTAAAGAAATTGGCAGGTCAATAAAGCGAAATAACGTCATTGTCGTTACAAAAAGTACGGTACCAGTAGGAACAAATGCAAAAATTAAAAATTGGATTCAATCCGAAATGCAAACAAGTCTTAAATTTCAAATCGTTTCCAATCCTGAATTTATCAGCCAAGGGTCGGCAATTTATGATACTTTTCACGGGGATCGGATAATTATTGGATCTGATAGTAAGGAAGCCCTCCATTCGTTGGAAGAATTATATCAGCCGTTTGGTATTCCCATTTTTAAAACGGATACGAATAGTGCTGAATTAATAAAAGTAGCATCAAATTCATTCTTAGCTTTAAAAATTAGTTACGTAAATGCACTCGCAAGTATTTGTGAACATGTTGGCGGAAATATTGAAGACGTATCATTTGGAATGGGAATGGATTCAAGGATCGGATCATCATTTCTTAAGGCTGGAGTAGGTTTTGGCGGCTCATGCCTGCCGAAAGATACCCACGCACTAGTTCAAATGGGTAATGATGCGGGAGAAGCTTTTAACCTCATTGAGGAGGTTATTGAAGTTAATAAAAGACAGGAACTTAAACTAGTGGAAATGGCCCTGAACCGATTTCAAAGTTTACGTGGAAAAAAAGTTGCATTACTGGGGCTTTCATTTAAACCTGATACAGACGATATCAGGGAGGCTGTTTCGATTAAGTTAGCAAAGCGTCTAGTTCATGAAGGGGCGATAGTAATTGCCTATGATCCCGTCTCAATTCCAAATGTGAAAAAGGTTTTAGGAAAGCTAATTTCTTATGCAGATACGGTCGAGCAAGCTCTTATGGATGCTGACCTTACGTTTATTGTAACTGAGTGGGATGAAATTAAAAATGTTCCATTAAACCTCTTCCATGAGTTAATGAAAGAACCCGTTATCTTTGACGGGAGAAATTGCTTTCAATTAGAATCTATAAAAAATTATCCAGTTGAATATTATTCAATTGGCAGACCTAATATAATTGGAGAGATAAACACGGTGCTACACAACAAAGGCAGCTAGTCGGAATAGCTGCCTTTGTTATTAAAATAATAAATTACTTTGTACATTCTTTGCAGGTTTGAATAGTTCATTGTAGTTGTCATACACTCGGGGGACTCTTTTACCAATTAAACAAACAACCTCATAATTGATGGTGCCCATTAAATGGGCAATTTCGTCCACGGACTGAAATGAAGAGCAGCTTTCTCCAAATATGGTGACTACATCACCAACAGAACAATTTTGTATATCCGTAATATCGATCATCGTTTGATCCATGCACACCCTTCCTGCAATAGCAGATTTTTGCCCATGGATTAAGACCTTCCCACGGTTTGATAGTAGACGGGAAAGTCCGTCAGCGTATCCAAGCGGAAGGGTAGCGATAAGACTTACTCTTTCCGGCTTCCAAGTCCACCCGTAGCTGATTGCTTGTAAAGCTGCTACTTTTTTTATAGCTGCAATTTTCGTTTTGAAGGTCATGGCCTGCTTTAGCTGGATGGAGTGGTTTTTTAACGAAGCATCTGGATATAACCCATACAAGGAAACTCCAATTCGAACCATGTCTAGATGCATTTCTGGAAATTTCATTGTTGCAGCACTGTTGCAACAATGTTTTATAGGTATATAAATATAGTTGTTTTCCAAATATTTTACTATTGATTGAAATTTATTAAACTGTGCATATGTAAGGTCACTGTTTTCACTATCTGCATTAGCAAAATGAGTAAATACCCCTTCAAGACAAACATTTTTTGCTTTCATTGCCTTCTTAGCAAGAATAAGTACATCATCACTGGAAGTAACGCCAATCCTGGACATACCAGTATCAATTTTCAAATGAATAGAAGCAGTTTTGCTTAAGCTATCCGCTTGGACAATGACTTCATCCAATACTTCATGGTCAAAGACTGTTAGCGTGATATTTTCTAAAATGGCAGCCTTAATCGAACGTGTCGGAGTATACCCGAGTACGAGAATGGGATGTGTGATCCCAGACAGTCTAAGTTTGATGGCCTCATCTACAAGAGCAACTGCTAAATAATCTGCACCAGCATCAATCGCTGTTTTTGCAATTTCAATGGCCCCGTGTCCGTATCCATCTGCTTTAACCACTGCCATGATTTTTGCATGTGGGTGAACAAACTGCCTAAACTGTAGATAATTATTTTTAATATGGTCTAGTGAAATTTCAGCCCATGTATCGCGGTAACTCAATTGATTCATGTAAACCATCCCCTTTAATCAAAAATCCCCTCAAGAGTTTCTTGAGGGGAATAACTACAATTAAATCGTAGCTAGTTCTTTTTCTAATGCCTTTTCGACTGTTACATAATCAAACCCTAGATCTTTTGCTACTGCTTCATAAGTGATTTCTCCGTTGGCAACGTTAACGCCAAGATATAATGCAGCATTTTCAGAAATGGCTTTGAAAACCCCTTTATTTGCGATTTGCAATGCATATGGAACTGTAACATTGGTTAGTGCGATTGTTGAAGTTCTTGGAACTGCGCCAGGCATATTTGCAACAGAGTAGTGTACAACACCGTGTTTGATAAAGGTTGGATTGTCATGTGTTGTCACATGGTCGATTGTTTCAACAATTCCACCTTGGTCTATCGCAACATCGACGATCACTGAACCTGGTTTCATTGATTTAACCATTTCTTCTGTAATTAGCTTAGGAGCCTTTGCACCAGGGATTAATACTGCACCGATAAGAAGGTCAGCCTCTGCCACTGCTTCAGCAATATTGAAAGGATTAGACATTAATGTTTTGATTTGATTTCCAAAAATATCGTCTAACTGACGGAGACGGTCAGCACTTAGGTCAATAATTGTTACGTCAGCACCTAACCCGATAGCCATTTTAGCTGCATTGGTTCCAACAATCCCACCACCAACAATGGTAACTTTTCCACGGTTAACTCCTGGGACACCAGCAAGGAGAATTCCAAGACCACCATTATTTTTTTGTAAGAACTGTGCGCCAATTTGAGCAGCCATGCGTCCAGCTACTTCACTCATTGGTGTAAGCAGTGGAAGAGTCCTGTTTACAGAAACTGTTTCATAAGCAACTGCGATAACACCTTTTTCTTTAAGAGCTTTTGCTAACTCTGGCTCAGCTGCAAGGTGTAAGTAAGTAAATAAAATTAAACCTTGGCGGAAGTACTTATATTCACTTGAAAGAGGCTCTTTCACTTTCATAATCATATCTGCTTTTGTCCATACCTGTTCAGCGCTATCTATAATCTCAGCACCAGCTTTAGCATAATCGTCGTTAGTGAAACCGCTTCCAATTCCAGCGTCCTTTTCCATAAACACAGTGTGGCCGGCATTTAGGAATGATACAACACCTGCTGGAGTTAGTGCTACACGATTTTCATTATTTTTAATTTCTTTAGGTACACCTATAAACATAATCTTATTTCCTCCCCTAGTTACATTAAATTGTTTTGCTATGGCTAAAGTATAGAATGTTTGCCAGAGAATTTCTTTGTTTAGAAAAGAGAAAGATTTTCATTCTTTTTGGGGATTTTCACAAAAAGTTCAAATCCCCTGATATTTTTCCAGTTTTAAATCTAGGTAGAGTATCATTTTTTGGTTAGGATCCTTGAAATTTACATCACCAATTTCGGTGATTCGTTTAAGCCGATAATTTAATGTGTTAGCATGGACATTTAATTCCTTGGCTGCATCATTAATGTTGTTATCTTTATTTAAGAAAACCTCTAATGTTTCAATTAAATTGCTGTTGTGTTTTTGGTCATATTCATGAAGCAGTTTTAAGGAATAATTTTCATATTCTTCGGTTTGTCTTTTTTCTAAAATAAGATCAAAAATTTGATATATTCCTAGTTTTTGATAATTAAAAATGTCCTTTGTTTCAATTGGGAATTTTTCTTTAATTGATAAAACCGCCAATGTTTCCTTATATGCTTTGTTTGTTTTTTGATAATCCTCTTTAATACTGCTATATCCTGGTTTGATCTCCTTAATTCCATATCTTTCACTCATTTGCAGGACAAAGAATTTCGCAAATTGATCAAGTTCATTGAAAGGGTTTTCAATATTAGTAACTGATACCAATAGAATTAGTTGATTGCAGTCTATTGTATAAAGAGTAATTTTTATTCGTTGATTTGTTTTCAAAAGATATGAGATGGATTGCTCTACTTTGTTCGTGATATTATCATGGAACTGAAAAACAAGAACCGCATAAGAGGTCGGCGGTGTAAGTTGTAATGAATGGAAATGTTCGAAAATTTCCTCTTTTGCTTTCAGATGACCTGTTAATAGCTTCCAAAAGAATTCTTGTGAACGCTCTTCCTTTTTGTTCTTTCTCGTCTGGAGCTGTAATAGTTTATTTTTTGCGGAATCCGCTGCTTTTTTTAAAAGGATGAAATCATCAGCCGTTAATGTTTTATCAATTTCTATTGCCCAAATAAATCCGATCACTTGATCCTGCTTCCAAATAGAGATGGCGACTCTATGGTTAAGCCCTATATCATTCATGTTTTTCACACGGATAGGCTCTTGGGTCTTTAGTAAAGCAGGAATCGTTCCTTCTTTCCATAATTGATTAATGACTTTTTCCGGTACTCTCCGGCCTATGATGGTAGAAATTCTTGCTGGATCTGTACGTTCATCATGAGTACTATAGGCAAGTAGGCGGTGGTTTGCATCCTCAATTGTAATAGGGCACATTAGTACCTGACTAATAAGGTCGGCAAATTCATCTAAGCTATCAAAGGCAGTCTTAAATGGGTCATGTAGTCTAGTATTCAAAATGATTACCCCCGGATTAATATATAATGACATATGGTAGTCTTGTTCAGTTCATAAAATGCCTTTGTTTAATTTTACAAAAAATATAAAATAATTTCATGTATTTTAACAAAATAAATAATATGCAATAATGTTAAAATGATTTTGAGTAATCCCAAAAGAGTTAATATTTTAATAATTACTCTTTTGAAAGCGTTATCATTAGAAGAAAAGGAGGAATTAGTAATAAAAAGCTTAAAAGTGAAGTCTAATATTGCTATATTAATAAAGAGAAGAAATTATTTCATTAGGATGAGAGAATTTTGAAGTTTATTCATAAAGGGGGATTTATATGAGTAAAAACACTCATGGGAAAGAGCTGCATCGTGGTTTAGAAGAAAGGCATATCACCTTGATGTCTTTAGGGGCAGCCATCGGGGTGGGACTATTTCTTGGTTCTGCGACAGCCATTAAAATGGCGGGACCAGGTATTTTGTTTGGATATGCGGTTGCTGGATTAATTATGTTTTTTATTATGCGTGCACTGGGAGAAATGGCGATTCAAAAACCGGTTGCAGGTTCTTTTAGTAAATATGCACGTGATTATTTAGGACCACTTGCTGGATACATAACAGGTTGGAATTACTGGTTTTTATGGGTCGTTACCTGTATGGCAGAGATTACAGCTGTAGGAATTTACATGGAGTATTGGTATCCGGATGTTCCACGGTGGATCTGGGCACTCACCGCACTGGTGGTTATGGCGACTGTCAATTTCCTTGCGGTAAAAGCGTATGGTGAATTAGAATTTTGGTTTGCGCTAATTAAAATTGTTACGATTATTGCGATGATTGCCATCGGTATTGGAATGATTTTCTTTGGTATTGGCAACGGTGGTATTGCTACTGGAATTAAGAATTTATGGGATCATGGCGGGTTATTCCCTAATGGGATTAAAGGTGTTTTATTATCATTACAAATGGTTATGTTTGCTTATCTAGGGATAGAAATGATTGGGGTTACAGCAGGTGAGGTTAAAAACCCTGAAAAATCCCTTGCAAGAGCAATAGATTCTGTATTCTGGCGTATTCTTATTTTTTACGTGGGTGCTTTATTTGTCATTATGTCTATCTATCCATGGGAGGATATTGGTACAAAAGGAAGCCCATTTGTATTAACCTTTGAACAAATTGGAATACCAGGAGCAGCAGGTATTATTAACTTTGTCGTATTAACAGCAGCACTTTCGTCCTGTAACAGTGGGATTTTTAGTACGGCACGGATGTTATTTAACCTTGCTCAGCATGGTGAGGCACCACAAAATTTTGCGAAAGTAACAAAAAGTGGGGTTCCAGGGATTGCAGTAGTAGCTTCTGCCGGTGCGCTATTGATTGGCGTCGTCTTAAATTATATTGTTCCTGCAAAAGTTTTTACATGGGTTACTAGTATTGCGACCTTTGGTGCGATCTGGACGTGGGGAGTCATTCTTTTATCGCAAATTCGCTATCGTAAGACCTTAAAGCCGACTGAGACGAAAGCTTTAAAATATAAGATGCCACTTTTCCCATTTACTTCATATATTTCATTAGCCTTCTTAGCTTTTGTCATTGGGTTAATGGTTTATAATCCGGATACAAGGATTGCATTAGTAATTGGACCGTTATTCCTAGTATTCTTGGTTGCTGTTTATTATGCAAAAGGATTTCATAAACGAGATTCCATCAAAAATAATGTTGAAGAACGAGTTAGTTAATAAACTATGTGAAATAGGATTAGGAAGAAGCAGTGGGGCAACCCACTGCTTATTTGTTGGAATTATTCATGTGCAGTATTACGTTCTACCGCTTCAATGTGCTGTTTTGCCCGATAGATGGATGGGGATTTTTGCGATTCCACATACTAACATTGTCAATTAAAGGAGGTAATGGTTTTGTTGGTGAGGAGAATAACTGTCCTGATAATGGCCATTGTTTTAACACTTTCATTTTATAAAGTTGTTGCAAATGCAGAAACAACGGCAAACTTGTCTGAACAAAATACGATGTCGGTACTTTGGTTTCAAAGCGCCGGGGAAGCAAAAGGGTTATATTATCAAGGCTATAACATTGGAAGGATGAGATTGGACGAAATCATGAATAAAGAAAGGGGAAAAAATAACCTAAAGCCAGCAATTGTCCTTGATATCGATGAGACCATTTTAAATAACAGCCCACACCAAGCTAGGTATGTAATTGCCGGAAGAAAAATTCCTTTTAATTGGAATGAATGGTTCAATCGATCTAAAGCAAAACCACTTCCAGGTGCAATTGAGTTTTTGCATTATGCAAATTCTTTAGGTGTAGAGATTTATTACATTTCCAACCGTTATGAATCACAAAAAGCTGCAGCTATTAAAAATTTACAGAGTGTAGGTGCACCCCAAGCTGATTCAGACCATGTATTATTACTGCAGCCTGGTGAAATTGGGAAAGAAACGCGCCGCAGGCTAGTAGGGAGAACACATGAAATACTTCTATTATTTGGCGATAACCTTGGAGATTTCAGTGGTTTTGATGTGTTATCAGTTTCAGAAAGAAATCAAGCAGTGGACAGATATAGAGAGGAATTCGGTAAAAAGCTGATTCTGTTTCCAAACCCAATGTATGGTGATTGGGAATGCGCCATTTATAATTATGATTACAAAAAATCTGATGAAGAAAAAGCCAAACTAAGAAAGAAATTCTTGGAAACATACCGGTAGAATAAAAAAGACGCCAGAGAAGGCGTCTTTTGTCTGGACGAAATAAAAATAAATAATATCATAGACAACTTGAGCAACTCAATTCCTTACATTTTTAAGGATATTGATTGCAAAGACAATGATACCTAATACCATTAAGGTTCCACCTGTAGCTACTGCAGGCGCGGCACTTTCCGTTCCGGTTACTAAAAAAGCGAGTCCAATCATCATAATGGGAAGAGAAATATTATGAAGCCAAAAGTGAACCTTTGCGAGTGTTGTTTCCGCAGCACCTGGAAAACCAACATAGATGAGACCAGCGACAGCCATAGTCAGCCAACCTAATAAATTAATATGGGCATGAACCGGTGTGAAGTCGAAACTTTCCGTCATTGACATATACATACCCATGCAAACCCCAATGACAAAATACACAACAGAAATTTTAATCAACCTAATTGCCATTTTCCCGCCTCCTCTTTTAAACCTAAAAGATATGACTACAGTACTAATTATGTTGAAATACTCTGAAAAATAACTTTGATTTCAAGAGGACAAAGCAAGAATTTCATGGACGAAAATAAGCCACCAATAAATGGTAGCTTTTTTGCAAAGCATTAAAAAAGTGCTTTAATACCTACTAAAACAATCCCTATTAAAAATCCACATACTGCACCATTGACACGGATCCATTGAAGGTCTTTTCCAACGTTAGTTTCAACCATATCGATAAGTGTTTTATCATCTAGTTTTTCTAAATTTTCTTTAACAAGCATTCCTATTTTTGAATGATTTTTATCAATAAAACTAAAAATATGATTTTTAATCCAAGCTTCAATAACGTTCACTTTTTCTGGATTTAATTCGATACCTTCTAAACCCTTTTTAATTAAAGGGAGGAGATAATCATCATAAAAGGCAGGTTTTTCGACAAAGTCATAAGCTTTTTGCTGGATCTGACTTAATAAATCAGTAATTTGTTCTTGCAACTCCCATTTATCTACTAACTGGGATTTAAAGTTATTAAGTTCTTCATAAATCTTTTCATCACTTTTTATGGATTGCAGCTTTTTATTCATATGAATCATTAAGGTATGTCTATTTTGATTTAAGGGGTCACTATAGCTGGCTACACCTTTTAGAATAAGACTTTGGATAATGTTCCCTAGCTTTTCTTCATTAACAAGGTTGCTAAATGACTTTAAGGCAAATTGCATAAAACCATCTGCCTTAATATTTTCCACCGCATCTACAGCCAACCCACCAAGTTTGTATTTTGTACTTTCTTTCCTGGCCCATTCATCAATTTCTTTTAGGATATAATCTAGTACTTTTTCATCATATTTTCTAATACTAATCTGATCGATAAGCAAGGGGAGATAATTCTTGCTATCCAAATCGTTGATTCGTAATTTTAGTTCTTTTTCTAGAAGCGGAGCAAATTTTTTTATATCAAATATTTTTATCAAATGTTTAGAAATCATTAGGAAAGACTTTTGAACGGCTTGTGATGGTAATTCATTATAGATGATCTCAAATAGTTTTTTAGTAAAATTGATGGTGTCTATTTTTTTTCGAATACTCTCTTTTGTTAGCCAATCATTTTCTAACATTGATATGATTCCAGCAATAATTCTGTTACGATTTTTGGGAAGAAGAGCAGTATGTGGAATAGGAATTCCTAGTGGATGACGGAATAATGCGGTTACCGCAAACCAGTCAGCCAGTCCCCCTACCAGACCGGCTTCAAATCCCCCTTGTAGGATGCTCCCCCAGATTGAATTCTGTATCGGAATAGTGGCTAAAAAGCCGATTCCCATCACAGCAAGAAAAATTGTCGCTAAATGCCGTGTTTTATTCTTACGATTTAACATCATGAAACCCCTCGTTTTTTGAGTATATTATTGTCTAATGCTATTATCTCAATTTTACAGAAAAAAAAGCAAAAAAAATTACTTATTATTGACTTATTTGTTAAAGCACCGAATAGAAAAAAATTTTAAAAAAACTTTTTGTAACCCTTTTATACTTTTCTCGTCTAAATTTATGTTGTAAAAGGAAGATGCCAAGCCTGAGGAATTACCAACTGCTGAAGATAAGGCAAAAGCGAGTGAAGCTGCTGCGGCTGTTTAGAGCATGGTGAATACAAATTTAATATTGATCTGATCATTAAAGATGCATTGCAGGCAGTGAAAGAAACGAAAAAGGGGCACTTTGTAAATCTAGTGACAGCTGAAACGTTTGGAAATCCTGTTGATTATATACAGCCTCTACTAGAGGAGTTGTATCCTGATCAAGTAAAGATTAAATTCATTGATCAGTGTGGATGCGGTGGATATGTATTAAGGGTTTGGAAAAGTTAATTTTTTAAGTCCATTTATTCTACCGTACAAGTGTTGCTGATATTGTAACATATATATAGTGAAAATAATGTTACGATTAAGGCAAGAAAAAAGGGGGTTTTACAATGGTGAAGGAGTTCGATAAATTAACAGAAAATGATAATGACATTAAAAGCTTAATTCAAACATTCAATGAAACACTAGATAATATTGAAAAACGACTATCAAGGCTTGAAAAGATGGATAGCATTGAACACCGTGTAGAAGTAAACCAGATTGACCTTTCCGATATTAAGGAATCACTTCAGCGGATTGAAGAATCAAACAATAGCGATATACAGCATATTAATCGACGTCTTGATTCGCATTTAGTTAAAATCGCAAAAGTTGAAGAGGATATAATAATTATTAAAACAAAATAATTATTTTTCATAAGAAAAAACCAGACCGGAAAACGATCTGGTTTAGGAAGTTTTTTAAGATAGTACTTCTGAATTGGATATTGATACTTGTGGGCTAACTGCTTCACCATTATTGGCATTTTTCGTGACCTCAATATATTTAATATGGTGCTCTTCCATATCGAGAATTTTAAAGGAATAGGTATCATGAAGTAGGATGTCTCCTTCTTTTGCTTCGTAATTTTCGGTTAGAATCCAACCGCCAATCGTATCGACATCTTCATCGTCAATCTCCACTCCCAATAAATCATTGACCTCACTAACTAATACTTTAGAATCGATAATATAATGGTTTTCCTTAATTTTGCGAATCTCTGGAATTTCATCCATATCGAATTCGTCACGAATTTCCCCAACAATTTCTTCTAAGATATCCTCAACAGTTACAAGCCCTGATGTACCGCCATATTCGTCCATTAAAATCGCCATATGGACACGGTCTTTTTGCATTTTTACTAATAAGTCATGGATAGGAATCGTTTCTATTACTCTAATTATTGGTCGTGTATAGTTTTCTAGAGTCCGTTCTGCTAGTTTTTCATTACCAATTAAATCAGTCATAACTTCTTTTATATTAATAAGCCCAATTATATGATCCTTATCACCATCAATGATGGGATACCGTGTGAATTTTTCTTCACGTAAAACCTGAAGAAAAGTCTCTAATGTATCATCCTTAGATAAGGAAACGATTTCCGTTCTAGGGACCATAACTTCTTTGGCAATACGGTTATCAAATTCAAAAATTTTATTTACATACTTAAACTCTGATTGGTTAATTTCACCACTTTTGTAGCTTTCAGATAGAATAATTCGAAGCTCTTCCTCTGTATGGGCGATTTCGTTTTCAGAAACAGGCTTAAGCCCAAAAAAACGTGTTGTAATTCGTGCAGAACCATTAAGCAGCCAAATTACAGGATACATCACCTTATAAAAAAGGATGAGCGGACGTGACATCATCAGGGTAATCCATTCTGCTTTCTGGATCGCCAATGTTTTAGGTGCAAGTTCACCAATTACTACATGTAAAAATGTAATCGCTGCAAATGCAAAGCCCACAGATAATATTTGGTTAATACTTTCGGGAATATGCAGGCCTTTAAAAATAGGGTGCAGGATCTTTTCAAATGTCGCTTCTCCAAGCCAACCTAATCCAAGGGCAGTAATGGTAATTCCTAACTGACAGGCAGAAAGGTATTCATCTAGGTTCGAAATCACTCGTTTAGCAGTCACAGCACTCGAATTTCCGTCTTCGATTAACTGATCAATTCTTGAGCTTCTTACTCTGATAATAGCAAATTCTGAAGCTACAAAAAAAGCAGTTAAAGCAATTAAAATGGCTATAATAACCAAGTTAAATATGTCCAAATAAGTTCCCTTATCCCGTTTTTAGACAGGTAAGGAGTCACCTCCCAGTTTAATAAAAAAAATTAACTCGTATCAAAATAAACTCATATCTAGTTTTCTGCTAATCTCGTCTAATGGTCATTATACCACCTCGACAATTTTGTAAATTAACAATAATTATAAAGAATTTGAACCGTACAGTCAAACGTTCTGGTTAGTATATTGGTTGATAACTATATTTTATGGGAAAACATAGTGAATATGAACAGTAAAGACGAAATATTACAAAAATTATCTAAAATAATACTGGCTCCTATTCAGGAGCCACTTCCACTTTTTTTTGTTCTGTTTTTGCTTTATATACTTCAATATATAAGATATGGTGACCTTCTATCTCATTAATTTGGAATACAAATCCGTCGTTTTCGATGGAATCACCTTTATGTACATCAAACTTTTGTGTTAAAAACCAACCCCCAATCGTGTCTACATCTTGCTCATCAAGTGATGTGCCCAGTAGATCGTTTACTTCGCTTATTAATACTTTTCCATCCAAAATAAAATGACCATCTGCTTTTTTCTGAACCAGTGGGAGTTCATCCAAGTCAAATTCATCCCGTATTTCCCCAACAATTTCTTCAAGAATATCTTCGACCGTGACAATTCCTGCTGTCCCTCCATATTCATCAGATAAAACGGCCATGTGTGAACGGTTTTTTTGCAGTTTGACTAGTAGTTCCTGAATGGGAATTGTTTCAATGACATGAATGACTGGCTTAAGATAAGGGATAAGCGGTCTTTCGCCGGTACATTTTTGAAGAATACAATCGGTTAAGACCTCTTTAATATTAACAACACCTAAAATATTATCTTTGTCACCATCAATAAGGGGATATCTAGTGTATTTTTCTTCCTTAACTATTTCAATAATTTCTTCCATTGAGGCATCCCTGGATAGAGTTACAAGCTCAGTTCTCGGAACCATAATTTCTTTTGCAATCCGGTTATCAAATTCAAAAATTCGGTTCATATAACGGTATTCAGATTGATTTATTTCCCCACTCTCATAGCTTTGAGAAAGGATTAAACGCAGTTCTTCTTCCGAAAGGACGATATCATGCTCAGAAGCTGGTTGTATTCCGAAAAGTCCAGTAACAAATCTGGCGGAACGATTAAGAATCCAAATAAAGGGATACATCAGCTTATAAAATAGGATTAACGGTCGCGCAAAAAACAAGAGGATTTCTTCTGCTTTTTGAATCGCTATTGTTTTTGGTGATAATTCTCCAATTACAACATGGAAATAGGTTATAGCAATAAAAGCAATGATAAACGAGATAATGTGTTTTAAAGATAAAGGTAATTGAATCCATTCAAAAACGGGATCTAGCAGCTTTCGAATAGTGGGCTCACCCAGCCATCCTAATATTAGGGAGATGATTGTAATTCCAACCTGAGTAGCTGATAAATATCCATCCAAATTAGAAATGACTTTCTTTGCTGCTTCCGCTTTGGGGTTTCCTTCTGACAGTAATTGATCAATTCTTGTTGTTCGAACCTTTACCATCGCAAATTCAGAAGCGACAAAAAGTGCGGTAAAGGCTATTAGGATAACAATTAAAATTACATTCATCCAAATCATTTATCACCTTACAAATGGTAAGGTATGCCACCTCACTTACGTTGTACTGTATACATTATTTCAAAAAAAAATTCTATTAGCAAATCGCCCAATAAAAAATACTGCCAATAGGCAGTATGTAGCGATGTAATTAGATTTTTTAATAGGGAATTCTTTTATTCCAGTCGCGGGCAAGCATACCATAAACAAAGAGGTCATGAAATTTTCCATACAATTGTTCACCGTCTCTAATGATCCCTTCCTTTACAAAACCGAATCTCTCAGGAATCGCACGGCTTTTTTTGTTTTTTATACCACAGCGAATTTCAACACGGTTTAAGCCTAATGTGAAAAAGGCATAGTTTATAAGGGATTGAACTGAACGAGTCATGATGCCATGACCTTCTGCATTTTTGGAAAGATAATAGCCGATACTTGTCATACGGTTATGCCAATCAATTTGATGTAATCCAATTGAGCCAACTAGTTCACCTTTATAGAGTATCCCTACGTTTAATCCGCTATTTTCTGAGAACTGGGACAGCCATACGGGAATAATCGACTCAAATTGATAAGGGGAGTTCATGCTATCCACCCAGGGCATCCATTCACGTAAATGTTCACGATTCTCCTCAACTAGCTGATACAGTCTTAAGGCGTGATGCTGCTGAAACAACTGGAGCTCAATTTCATTATCAACCTTTAATGTAAACATTGGCCTAATCTCCTGATAAAAATTTTAATTCATCATATGCAACAGGAGTCTATAACGGAAGATATATTGAAGAGAAATAAAAAAATCCCTGCTTTAATGAAAGTGGGATTGGATAATAGGACTATGAATGACCTTATTCATTGCCACTAGGGATGGCTGTGACTGGTAAGCTAATAGAAAATGTAGTTTTATCAGGGGTGGAATCACAATCTAAATTCCCTTTATGTTTTTCAATAATTTCTTTACATACAAACAAACCAAGACCTGTACCTAGTTTTTTGGTCGTGAAAAATGGTTCGAAAATGGATTTTCTAAGTTCTGCTGGGATCACGGGTCCATTATTGGAAATATTGATTTTGATGGACTGATTTTCGAGACTGCTATTGATCTCAATTGTTGGAGTGGGATTCTCATCATGATTTAATACATCAATCGCATTAAATATGATATTAATTAATACCTGCCTAATTTCATCCGCATACCCATTAAGAGTAATATCTTCACTTAATTCTTTTCTTATTTTTACTTTTCCATCGAGAATGCTTGGATATAGAAAGTTTAATACTTCATCAATTAATTTATTTAAATTAAAGTCATCCTTTTCTTTTCCAATTAACTCCTTTTTTGATAAAAGTAAGAATTGCGAAATACGAAAATTAAGTTGATCCAATTCACTTGAAATGATATCTAAATATTTCATATCCGGATAATCAGCTTTCAGCAATTGGATAAATCCTTGAACAGATGTTAGTGGGTTCCTAAACTCATGAATAAAGCTAGATGTCATCTGGCCGAGTAGTGTTAATCGGTCCTGATGGGTAGAATCGATGTGCATTGTTTTTTCTTCGATGATTTTGTTTTTTGCTTCAGAGTAATTTGAAACAGCATAGTATAAAAATTTATCAAAGCAAAAATTTATCCTGTTTAACGCTTCTTGCATATCTGTCCATGGGATCCCAGTGTTACTTAAATAGCTGTATAAAACTGTTCTCCCAAGATTTACATTATAAACAAAATCTCCAAGGTTGATTTCAGCCAATACTCTTTCTTCCGAAACTTCTATGGCTAGCTTTTCGATAATGTTTAAAAGCTCTTGCTTAGTCATTTTATGCATATTAAGCAAAGCTTCGAGTAAGGCTGCTCCGTTTTCATGAATCTTCAATTTAAAAGGGTCTGCTTTAGTGGTAACAATAGCATTTTCCCATTCTTGAATCAATTTCTGTTTATTTTGATTAAAATAGTCAATTAAATCCGTTTGGTTTTCCGTGAACATGCCGTTTTCCCCCTATGCTATTGACAAAACTGCTTACAGTGTAAATTCGATGATTAAAGCAAAAATCCTTCTTTATTTTATCATAAAAAGTGTTACTTCCCATTTTAATCATAATACTAGAATCATATGGGACAATAAGAATAAAATCTAGCATCACTCAGTTTATTTTTTCCTTGTAAAAGCCACAAAAGATTTCGAACTTTTGACAAATTTATTATGCTTAGTACCTACGAATAAGTGTTAAAATGACGATATAGAAAGATAATCATTCTCAATTAACATAGATAGGGTGATATAAATGTTCGGATTGTTAAAAGCAGGGGGTAAAGGGAAAATCGTTAATCTTTCTCAAGTTGGTCTCCTAGTGCAAAGACGTTTACTTGACTTAGGGATCACAGAAGGCTCAGAAGTGTGTGTGAAGTGTGTAATGCCATTTGGCGGGCCAGTTATGATTGAATCATGTGGTCAATGTGTCGGTATCCGCCGTACGGAAGCAGTTCAGATTGAAGTGGAGAAAATATAATGGAAATCGCTCTTATTGGAAATCCCAATACTGGGAAAACTTCATTGTTTAATAATCTAACAGGATCCTATGAGTATGTTGGTAACTGGAGCGGCGTAACCGTTGAAAAGAAAGTTGGCATTTTTAAAAATAATATTGGCCATTTAATTGATTTACCAGGTGTGTATACACTTAATCCGTTGTCAAAGGATGAAGGAGTGGTTACATCCTTCTTTTTGAATGAATCCGTTGATCGCCTGCTAAATATATTAGATGCTTCACAATTAGAACGTAATTTACATTTGACCTTGCAATTGCTAGAGTTTGAAAAGCCTGCCCTTATTGGACTTAATATGATTGACGTGGCGAATAAGCGCGGAATTCAAATAGATGCAGGAAAGCTTTCGGAGTTTCTCGGGGTACCAGTTGTTCCGGTGGTGGCAAGAAGCGGTAAAGGCTGTGACAAGCTAGTAGATGTCATCTCAACAAAATCAATCCAGCCTGTCAAAAAGAACCTCGTTTACTACGGAAAAGAGGTCGAAGAAGCGATTGTGACATTGACCGGTATGTTAAATGGAAAAACCGGACTTTCTGCACGCTTTCTAGCGATCCAATATTTTGAAGGAAATGAATATGTCAGAGACTATTTAAATAGCATTGTAGATGTAACTAAACTAACTTCTATTACGGCAAATCTTGAATCAATATTACAGAAACAATATGATGTAAAATCTTTAGCCAACTATATTTATAAAAAAAGAAAAGAAGTAATCGAGAAGATTTTCGCGGAAGTTGCTAGGAAAAGTAATTCAGATATTCCTCTTTCTGAAAAAATTGACAGTATTGTTACGAATCGCTTTTTAGGAATGCCAATTTTCTTGTTGCTCATGTATTTTATGTTTATGTTGACTTTTGATTGGCTCGGAACCCCATTATCTGATCTTTTGGATGGATTTTTAACCGGACCGATTACGGCAGGATTTGAGAAGGGATTAACTGCTATCCATGCTTCCGATTTTATTCATGCGTTAATTATTGAAGGCTTAGTTGCAGGGGTAGGCGGGGTTCTCGTCTTTGTACCGCAAATTTTTATCCTCTTCTTTTTTATATCTTTATTAGAAGATTCAGGGTACATGGCTCGAGTCGCATTAGTAATGGACCGGATTATGGAATCAGTTGGCTTAAATGGGAAGGCATTTATCCCAATGATGATTGGTTTTGGCTGCAATGTACCAGGAATAATGGCAGCAAGAACAATTGAAACACCAAGGGAGAGGCTGTTAACCATTTTACTAACCCCGTTAATGTCTTGCTCGGCACGATTACCGGTATATGCATTATTCGTTGGAGCGTTTTTTGCAGGAAATAAGGCATTGGTTGTCCTTAGCCTGTATGTACTTGGCATCATTGTTGCGTTAACCTTGGCAAAAGTCTTTTCTTCTACTGTACTTAAATCAGAAACTTCATTATTTGTTATTGAACTGCCACCCTACCGACTGCCCCAATTTCAATCACTTTGGAGAAGTACATGGGATAAAGGGAAAGGATTTGTAAGAAAGGCTGGAACATTTATTTTTGCTGGTTCTGTCTTTATCTGGCTGCTATCATATGCGGGTCCCAATGGTTTAAAGGTTGACATGGATGATAGTTATTTAGCGGCAATTGGGAATGTTATTGCGCCAATTTTTGATCCGATTGGTTTTGGAACATGGCAGGCATCCGCATCGTTAATTACTGGATTCTTGGCAAAAGAAGCAATTATTTCTACCATGAATATCATCTATTTTGTTCCGAACGATGCAAGTCTGCAAGGGTTATTGGCAGATTATTATACACCGCTTGCAGCTTATAGTTTTATGGTTTTTATATTGTTATATATTCCATGCTTAGCGACGGTTGCAACAATCTATAAAGAAACGAATTCAAAGAAATGGACAGCTTTTTCAATGATCTATGCATTTGCTATTGCGTATGTCCTCTCTTTGATTATCTATCAAGGTGGCAAACTGTTTGGACTTGTGTAATTCTTAAAAGAGGTGGAGCAAATGATTGCCAATATTTTGATAGGGGCAGCTATTTTTGGATACGCGAGCTGGGCCTTAGTCAGGTTTATTAATAAATCGAAAAAGGGAAAATGCGGCGCATGTGATTTGAAAGATTCATGTTCTAGCAAGTGCGGCATTCCTCCTAAAATACAATAATTATTAAAAGACTGCTATCCATGAGGTAGCAGTTTTTTAATGATAATATTTGAATGATACGACAATCTAGTGTAAAATTACACTAGTTGCAATTGAAGGAAGGGCTGAACGTGACCAGGGATGAAATTATGATGCAGGTTTCTGAAAAACTTCGTCTCATACGAACCGAAGCAGGTTATACTCAGGATAAAATGGCAGAAATCATTGGTGTCTCAAAGAAAACACTTGTTCAAATTGAGAAAGGCAGAGTTCTTGCCAACTGGTCTACCGCTGTTTCGATTTGCGCTCTTTTTCGTGAAACGGAAACAGTCCAATTCTTATTTGGAAATGAACCGCTCGAAGTGTTAGAAACGGTTGCCCGCGAAGGAATAGATATTCGTAAATCAAAAACGTTTGGCGGCAGGATCTGGTGGAGAGTATTATCAAAGAAAAACGGTTATATTCTTCAACAAAATATTCTAAGTAAACATTTTCGCATCTTAGATGAAAGAAATTACCGCATCTTTAGCAGTATTGATGAAAAGCTTTCAAGACAACGCTTTAAAGAATTGACAAAAAATGAATAATAGACATTGAAAAGATGGGAATTCTGTCCATCTTTTTTCTTTTTTGTGGAATACTAATCGGTGGAGTTATCATTCATAGAAAACCATCATAAAATCAACTCCATAATCAAAAAGTATACCTGTTATAGATTACAGTTAAAGGATGTTTTTCATTTGGTATTTAAAGATAAAGTAAGTGCCATTTTTACAAATTGGAAAAAGTGGCACTTACTACAAATATTAGTGCTATCAGTATTGGTACTCGTCTTAAGTTTTTTCGGTCTTCTTTATTATTTTTCCAAGGATGCAGATATTTCTGGACTTAAAAACGAGCTGCCCCAAGCAACCGTGTTTTATGATGTAAACGAGGATGTAGCGAGTAAAGTGTCGGCCAATAAAAATGAAGGCGTCTCAATCAAGCAGGTCCCTGATTCAATGAAAAATGCCATCATTGCCATTGAGGATCATCGGTTTTATCAACATAAGGGTGTCGATCTAATTGGAACCTCTAGGGCACTCATCCGTGACTTAAAAGCAGGGGGAATGGTCGAAGGCGGCAGTACCATTACTCAACAATTGACAAAGAATACTCTACTTACATCACAAAAAACTTTAAACAGGAAGATGGAGGAAGTTTTTTTAGCACTGCAGATTGAACGGGAGTATTCGAAACCCGAAATCCTCCAAATGTATTTAAATCAAATCTACTTTGGAAATGGTGCATGGGGAATAAAAACTGCCGCCAGCAAATATTTTGCCAAAGAAGTGAAAGACCTATCAATCAGTGAATCTGCCTTACTTGCAGGGTTAATTAAAGCGCCATCTGCCTTAAATCCGTACGAACATATGGAGAAAGCGACTGAAAGGCGAAATCTAGTATTAACTCAAATGCGAAAACAAGGGTATATTTCGAGTCAGCAATATGGGAAGGCGAAGCATGAAAAAGTGGTTTTGAACGATAGGGGAGGGGACCCGTTCCGAGGTAAATTCCCATACTATGTTGATCAGGTATTAGATGAAGCAATAAACCAATATGGATTATCACAGGATGAATTACTAACAGGCGGCTTTCAAATTTATACAGAGCTGGAACCAACGATGCAAACTGCCATGGAAAAGACGTTTCAAAATGAGGCGTTATTTCCAGAAGGAAAAGATCGCCTTATACAGAGTGGCGGAGTATTAGTTGATCCAAAGACAGGGGGGATCAGGGCCATTGTTGGCGGTCGAGGGAAACACACCTTTAGGGGCTATAATCGTGCTTCACAATTAGAAGCACAGCCAGGTTCCTCCTTTAAGCCATTAGCTGTTTATACACCTGCACTGGAAAATGGCTGGGGAATTTCCGATATGTTAAAAGACGAACCGATGACTTTTGGCGATTATCAACCGAGTAATTACGATCATCAATATGCTGGAGAAGTGCCGATGTATGAAGCCGTTAAAGAATCAAAAAATGTTTCAGCTGTATGGTTATTAAATGAGCTGGGAATCGAAGAAGGATTAGATTCTATCAAACGGTTTGGAATTTCATTGGACAAAAATGACCGCAATCTATCCCTTGCCTTGGGAGGCTTGCATAAAGGAGTCTCTCCCCTGAACATGGCGGAAGCCTTTGCTGTTTTTCCGAATCATGGTGTAAGAGTGAAGACCCATGCAATCAAGAAAATTGTGGATGCAGACGGGAATGTAATCGCCGAGTGGAAAACCAAAAAGGAGCGAGTCACTACAAAAGCTGTTACCGATAATATGACAACAATGCTCCTTGGTGTAGTTGAACAAGGAACAGGAAGTGCTGCACAAATACCCGGCCGAGAAACGGCAGGGAAAACAGGTTCAACTCAGGTTCCAATCAAGGGAATCAATGGTGTAAAGGACCAATGGTTTGTCGGTTATACACCACAGCTGGTTGGAGCCATCTGGGTTGGCTATGATAAAACAGATGCTAATCATTATGTAACTCCAATAAGTAATAAAGGTTCGGCGGTTGTTTTTCGTGAAGTGATGACGGAGGCACTAAAGAATGCACCATCGGAAAGCTTTAATGTCCCACATATTGCTTCATTGATAGAGAAGAAAAGGCAGGAAGAAGAGGCGAAGAGACGAGGTAATTTTCAAGAGAACTTTAATAATGAGGTTCAGAAATGGGAAGAGAAGTGGAATAAACAAAAGGAAAAGTGGAAGAAGAAATGGATGAATAAAGGGAATGGTAAGGGTCACTAATATTTTTATCGTAATAGACAATAGATAAAACAATTCTGAAAAATGGGAATTGACTTTTAAATAAACTGGTGATAATCTAACAAAAGAAGAAAAAAAAGGAAAGGGAGGGTTACAAAAATGATTAAATTCAATCAAGCTTTTTTACCAATTGAATATTTGAATGTAACCTGTCCTGAAGAATTTTCCTGTTAATTTTAGACGCGAAAATTAATAAATGACAAAAACACAGGTTGCGTTTTTTTTGATACGTAATTTGTGTTTTTTAGTCCCTTTTTTTAAAAGGAGGCATACTGCACTACTGCGGTATGTCTTTTTTTATAGATAAAAGTGCTTAAGGGAGGTAAATTTGATGGGAAATTTAGAATTAGTCAGGATTGGAAATACAACGGAGGCGCTAGAAGGCGGATAGTAAAACATAAGGGGGCAGTCAGTTATGTTTGCGGTATTAAAAAAATTAAGTTGGTTTTTTAGAGAAAATTGGCAGCGATATGTGACAGCAATAACGCTATTAATTTTAGTCGGTATATTGGATGTGATGCCGCCAAAATTAATTGGAATGGCGATTGATGATATTCATGTCGGTATTATAAGTAAACAGAAAATTCTTAGGTACCTCGGTATCCTTTTATTAATCATGGTGTCATCCTATGCGGTCACCTATGTATGGATGTATCGTTTATTTGGGGGGGCCTTCCTCGTTGAAAGGAAACTCAGGTCTCGATTTGTCAAGCACTTATTAAAAATGACCCCGGGATTTTATGAAAAAAATCGAACAGGGGACTTAATGGCACGTGCTACAAATGATTTAAAAGCCATCTCCATTACAGCAGGTTTTGGGATCCTAACTCTAGTGGATTCTAGCGTCTGGATGTTAACCTTGCTGTTGACAATGGGACTTTTCATTAGTTGGAAGTTAACATTAGCTGCCATTATCCCGCTGCCATTAATGGCCATTTTAATGAAAATTTATGGGAAAAGGATTCATACTCGCTTTATGGAAGCGCAGGACGCTTTCGGTGAACTGAATGACAGGGTGCTTGAATCTGTCGCAGGAGTTAGGGTCATCCGTGCTTATGTTCAAGAAGTGGCCGATAGTAATCGGTTTCATCAACTCACGGAGGATGTTTATCATAAGAATATTAGGGTTGCAAAAATTGATGCCCTATTTGATCCCACGATAAAGGTGCTTGTAGGAATAAGCTATTTAATTGGTCTCGGGTATGGTGCTTATTTGGTTTTCCATCAAACGATTACATTAGGCAATCTGGTTTCCTTTAATGTGTATTTAGGGATGCTGATATGGCCAATGTTTGCTATTGGTGAGTTAATCAATGTGATGCAAAGAGGGAATGCTTCACTAGACCGTGTGAATGAGACACTTAATTATAAGGTAGAAGTCGGCAATCCACTCGAACCTGTTGCAATCGCTACAGCGGATCGTATTGATTATCAAATGGTAACCTTCAGGTATCCATCTTCTAAAAATGACAATCTAAAAAATGTGGATGTTAAACTTCTTCAGGGGCAGACATTAGGAATTGTAGGTAAAACGGGCTCAGGAAAGACCACCTTTATTAAGCAGTTATTAAGGCAATATCCACTTGGAACCGGTGAGGTATCCATTTCTGGGGTATCATTAGAGGAACAAACATTGAATCAAGTCCGCAACTGGATTGGTTATGTGCCCCAAGATCATGTCCTGTTTTCTCGAAGTGTGAAAGACAATATTCTTTTTGGCAGGACAGATGCCAGCGACGAAGAGTTAGAAACAGCCATAGATTTAGCGGCGTTCCGTAAGGATCTTGAAATGCTTCCAGAAGGATTAGCTACGCTCGTAGGTGAAAAGGGTGTGGCCTTATCAGGAGGACAAAAACAACGTATCTCGATTGCCCGCGCGCTTATCAAAAATCCAGTTATCCTAATTCTCGATGATTCCTTATCAGCCGTTGATGCGAAAACAGAAAAACAAATTATTGATAATATCCGCCTAGTAAGAACAGATAAAACAACCATTATTACCACTCACCGAATGTCTGCTATCGAGCACGCAGACCATATTATCGTCCTTGATGAAGGCAAAATTGTTGAAGAGGGGACACATGAGCAGCTCATTGAACAAGATGGGTGGTATAAGGAACAATTTATCCGCCAACAGATTGCAGGTAATGTAGAGGAAGGGGTATCAGCATGACAACAGGGAAGCGATTAACTAGGTACGCTTTTGCTTATAAAAAAATAATCATAGCAGCATTGCTCATGCTGACCATTTCTGTCGGAACCGACCTTGCAGGACCGTTTATTGCTAAAAATATTATTGATCAGCATATATTAGGGATTGAATCTGTTTGGTATGAAACGACAAGTGGCAATCGGGCAGTGAATTATGACGGTAAATTTTACACAAGAGAAAAGTATTTATCTAAATCAGAACAAAAGGGAAAACAAATTCAAATTTTGCAAGTCGGTTCCAAGTTCGTTTTCATTGACCAAAAACTTGAATTTGATGGAAAGAGAAGCTTAATAGAAGGGACTTTGGTGATTAAAAAGGGTGTGCAAAAAGCGGAATATAAGGCGAAAACCCTAAAGGGGTCTGAAATATTGTCCTTTTACCAGCCAGAGATTCCAGCTATCTTTCAACTATTGGCTATCTATTTTGGACTCTTGGTTGTATCAGCCGTTTTTCAATACGGAGAACGTTTTTTATTACAAAAATCAGCCAACCGTATCATCCAAAAAATGCGTGAAGATGTCTATGGTCAGATACAACGGCTGCCGATTCATTATTTTGATAATTTGCCTGCAGGTAAAGTGGTAGCAAGAATCACAAATGATACAGAAGCAATCCGGGAGTTATATGTTACTGTTCTTGCTACCTTTTTTACTAGTGCCATATATATTACCGGTATATATGTTGCCTTGTTTATTTTGAATGGAAAGCTTGCAGCGATTTGTTTGTTATTATTGCCGATTCTATATGCATGGATGCTAATATACCGGAAGTTTGCTTCTAAATATAACCGTGTCATCCGGTCCAGGAATAGCGATATAAATGCAACCATCAATGAATCCATCCAAGGGATGAGTATTATTCAGGCGTTCAGTCGCGAAAAAGAAACAAAAGCAGATTTTGAAAAACTAAACCATGAGCATTTTGCGTACCAGAATAAGCTATTAAGTTTAAATGCATTAACCTCTCATAATCTGGTTGGGATATTAAGAAATCTCATTTTTGTGGCATTTATTTGGTATATCGGGGGCCAGGCACTGAATACTTCTACTATCCTATCACTTGGGATGCTATATGCCTTTGTTGATTACATCAACCGCCTTTTCCAACCTGTTCAGGGGATTGTCAATCAATTGGCTAATTTAGAGCAGGCACTTGTGGCTGGTGAACGAGTATTCAAGTTGATGGATGAGCCAGGGGAAAATGTTAGTGGTGAGCGGATTGCTCGTTTTAAAGGGAATGTAAGATTTGATCATGTTTCGTTTGGATATAAAGAAGGAGAATTCGTGCTAAAGAATATTGATTTTGAAGCGAAGCAAGGTGAAACAGTTGCCCTCGTTGGTCATACAGGTTCTGGAAAAAGTTCGATCATGAATTTACTTTTCCGCTTTTATGATTGTCAAAAGGGGAAAATTACGATTGATGGAAGGGATATTGAATCCATCCCACGTCAAACGATCCGAAACCATATGGGCATCGTTTTACAGGATCCCTATCTATTTACAGGAACGATTGCTTCCAATGTAAGTCTTAATGATCCTTCGATTACAAAAGAAAAAATCGAGAAAGCATTAAAGGATGTTGGAGCAGAAAAGGTATTCAAAAATTTAGAAAATGGGTATGATGAACCTGTTCTTGAGAAAGGAAGCACCCTTTCGAGCGGGCAGCGGCAGTTAATCTCCTTTGCCCGCGCGCTTAGCTTTAATCCTGCGATTCTAATTCTTGACGAAGCCACTTCTAGTATTGATACAGAGACGGAAGCAGTGATACAAGAGGCTATGGATGTCCTGAAGAAAGGGAGAACAACCTTTATCATTGCCCACAGGTTATCAACGATTCGAAATGCCGATCAAATAATTGTATTGGATCGAGGGACGATCGTTGAAAAGGGATCACATGATGAATTGATGGGGAATAAGGGGAAATATTATCAGATGTACCAACTTCAGCAGGGCAGCACAGATCTGGCAGGATAGGAAAAACAATATTAGAGAGATAGGTCGTTAAGAAGTAGTGAACCCCTTAACGAAATGTATTAAGGGGTCTTTTTTCAATAAGTAAGTCCTACACGTGAGCCAATAAATTGATTGTTAAATAGCTGTTGAAAGGCGAAATCAGCCGTATCATAAATCGAGATGGAAGAAGGATGATCAGGTAGAAAGTCTTTTTCGTACCTGTAATCCCCTTTTCTTTCACCTACAGGCAAGTAGGTAGGACATACAACCGTCCAATCAAGTCCAGAATCTTTTAGCATTAAATAGGCTTTTAAATGTTCCTCCGCATCACGAGTGCTTTTCCGTTTCGACTCAGACGATTGAAAACGATATAAATGGGGGGCAGAACGAGCCTGCAGAATTCCTGCTGTACCAATTGTAATAATTCGTTTTATTTCCTGCTCTTTCATATGTTTAATGATTAATGGCATCGATTCAGACAGTGTGGTGGTGCCATTTGTATTTAATGCACTAATGACCACATCTGAACCAGTTAAGCTATTAGCAATATCTGTCTCATTTAGTACATTACCTCTCTTAATCTCAAGACCTGCACCATTACTATTTAGCTTTTTCATATCTCTCACTAGTGCAGTTATAGAATGTTGCTGGGACATAGCATTTTGTAAAATGATCGAGCCTACTCTGCCCGTTGCACCAAAAAGGCAAATGTTCACAAAAAGTTCACCTCTTATTCAATAATGTGTAATCATCATCACTTGTCAAACCCGCCGCTTGTGATATTTTAAAAATGTTTAAGTATTTAAATAATATCGGGGTGGGATGTATATGTCAGAGTATTCAGTAGTACTATTGATCGGTAGTTTTTTAATCCTTTCTTATTATATCGGATATACAATCATTAAACATTAAATTATTAACTGCAGACAAGTGTCTGCAGTTTTTTTATAGTAAATTGCTATTACTTTAATAATATGGATAGGAATGGGTATATATATTGAAGTATACGAATTTGTGAGGTGTGGATGACACGTGGAGAATTATCGAATCGAAAAAGATACGCTTGGTGAGGTTCGTGTGCCAGTAGATAAATATTGGGGTGCGCAAACACAACGAAGTAAGGAAAATTTTAAAATTGGCACCGAAAAGATGCCATTGGAATTAATTTATGGTCTGGTTTTTATTAAAAAAGCTGCCGCAATCGTCAATTTTCAATTAGGAAAACTCAGCGAAAGGAAAATGAAAGCAATCATAAAAGTATGTGATTCTATTCATAACGGAGAGATAGATGAACATTTCCCATTGGTAGTTTGGCAAACAGGCAGTGGTACTCAATCCAATATGAACGTCAATGAAGTCATTGCCAATCGGGCGAATGAATATTTAAAAGAGCAAGAAGCCAATCTTGAAAAAGTCCATCCGAATGATGATGTCAATATGTCGCAAAGCTCCAATGACACCTTTCCAACAGCAATGCATATTGCTGCCTATACAAAAATAGTTGAGGATCTCCTTCCTGCTATTTCAGAATTAAAAAACACGCTGCTTGTAAAAGAGAAGGATTTTTCAAAAATAATCAAAATAGGGAGAACTCATTTGCAGGATGCAACACCACTAACGCTGGGACAAGAGATCAGCGGATGGCGGGTAATGCTTGAAAAATGTGAAAGGATGATAACAGAGGCAAGCCAGTATCTGCTTGATTTGGCGATAGGAGGGACAGCGGTTGGTACAGGAATCAATGCTCCCTCACAGTTTGGAGACAAGGCTGCCGAGCAGATTTCCATGCTCACAGGTTATCCATTCCGTTCCTCTGGAAATAAATTTCACGCATTAACAAGTCACGATGAAATTGTTCATGTTCATGGGGCGCTAAAAGCTTTGGCAGCTGATTTAATGAAAATGGCTAATGATGTCCGTTGGCTTGCTAGTGGGCCGCGCAGTGGAATCGGTGAACTTAGCATACCCGCAAATGAGCCAGGGAGCTCAATTATGCCGGGGAAGGTTAATCCTACTCAGAGTGAAGCGTTGACGATGATTGCGTGCCAGGTTTTTGGGAATGACGCCGCCATCGGTTTTGCTGCAAGCCAAGGGAATTTTGAGTTAAATGTGTTTAAACCAGTTATAATTAATAATTTTATCCAATCAATCAGGCTCCTTTCGGATGGAATTATTTCTTTTAATAAAAATTGTGCCTTAGGTCTTCAAGCCAATGAAGAGATGATCAAAGAGCATGTAAACCGATCTTTGATGTTGGTTACAGCGTTAAATCCTCATATTGGCTATGAAAAGGCAGCAGAAATTGCCAAGCTTGCTTATAAAGATAATTGCTCATTAAGGGAAGCGGCTATAAAAATAGGTTATGTTACAGAAGACCAGTTTTCAAAATGGGTCATGCCTGAAAATATGATTTAAACAAAATGAAAGCCCCCTCCAAAAGGAGGGGGCTTAGCCATAATATTTATTTGTATTTACTGGGTTTTTCTAAAAATTAGCGTTGGAATCCGCCAAGTTGAGACTCAGCCATTGCTACAAGACGCTTTGTAATTTCTCCTCCAACAGATCCGTTGGCACGTGAAGTAGTGTCAGCACCAAGATTTACACCAAATTCTGAAGCAATTTCATACTTCATTTGACTAAGAGCTTGCTCGACGCCTGGTACTAGAAGTTGATTAGAGTTGTTGTTACTTGCCATAGTTGAATAACACTCCTCTTAATAAGTTTGGGGTCAGTATGGAGTTGAACCATAATGGAGATTAAACCATTGCCGCCTTGGCCTAACCCATGTTATCAATGTTACTTTTGATAAGCTTCTACAAATTGGAGATTCATTCATTGTCTTTTGTTTGGTTGGATGAGTCGGACTTGCACCGGCTATTACCCTTTTTGGTTTCATCCATCGTTGTAAGTAGGTGTTGCTTGCTTTGTAATACTTATTATGATTAAAACGGAAAGACTTATTCAAGAATCTAATTGGTAATTGATTCCACCACATATGGCTTGCAAGTTAACACAAACTAAGATTATCAATTAAACAAAAGGGTGATTTGTATGTCAGTATGCCCAGTATGTAATGGTTTTCGGGAAGCTTACTTATTATGTCCAAGTTGCGGTGAGCCTATGATGGAGAATGGACGTCTTATGGATTTCTATGATGATTATAGTCCATACATGGAAATAGATCTAATGAAGATGGAGGATGGGTATCCTGATACAAATTCAGGTCAAAAGTGTCCCCATTTGTATCGATGTCCTTCCTGTAATAAAGAAGAAGTATTTTTTATAAAAGAATAAGCCCCGTTTCGTGAACGGGGCTTATCGGTTCTTATTATGGGCGGATTCGTGATTCTGTTTCAACATCAAAGAAATGTGCTTTGTTCATATCAATTGCTAGTTCTAAAGTATCGCCAGGATGAATATCTCCACGGGAGTCAACGCGGGCTACGAAATCTTGGCCGCCAATACTTGAATAGATCATTAATTCTGCGCCAGTTAACTCTGCAACATCAACGTTAGCATTAATTTTTGTACCTGCAGACGCATCAATGAAAACTGGCTCATCATGAATATCTTCAGGGCGAGTTCCAAGAATGATTGATTTTCCAACATAGCCTTGTTCACGAAGATATTTCATTTTTCCTTCTGGAACGGCTAAAGATGTTTTTCCAATCACAAATTTTCCATCTTCTAGTTTTCCGTTAAAGAAGTTCATTGCTGGAGAGCCGATAAAGCCACCGACAAAGACATTCTCAGGCTTTTCATACACTTCTTTAGGTGAACCAACTTGTTGAATGACACCATCCTTCATAACAACTAGTCGAGTAGCCATTGTCATTGCTTCAGTTTGATCGTGCGTAACATAGATAGTAGTTGTATCTAAGCGGCGGTGAAGTTTTGCAATTTCAGCACGCATTTGAACACGAAGCTTTGCGTCTAGATTTGATAAAGGTTCATCCATTAAGAATACCTTTGCATCACGGACAATGGCACGTCCTAATGCTACACGCTGACGCTGTCCACCAGATAGAGCTTTAGGTTTACGGGTTAAGTAAGCCTCTAAACCAAGAATTTTTGCAGCATCTTGTACACGACGATCAATTTCATCTTTAGGGAACTTGCGCAGTTTTAAACCGAATGCCATGTTATCATATACCGTCATGTGTGGATAAAGAGCGTAGTTTTGGAAAACCATGGCGATATCACGATCTTTCGGTGCTACGTCGTTCACTCTTTTACCATCAATGTAAAAATCACCTTTTGAAATATCTTCAAGACCAGCAATCATTCGAAGTGTAGTAGATTTTCCGCACCCAGATGGTCCAACAAATACGATAAATTCTTTATCCTCAATATGTAAATTGAAGTCTTGAACTGCGGTTACTTTATTATCATAAATTTTATAAATGTGATCTAATTTTAACTCTGCCATTAGTAAATCCTCCCTTTATCTTGTTAACAATATTGTACAATTAGAGAGCAAAAATCAGTATGGACAGAGTGCACAAAGATTGAAAGCGCTTTTTTGGGCAGGTTGTTACTTTGCTAGACTCTGCTCAAATAGTAAACACGCTAAAAACACTGTAAAGGCACCGTAAAAATCCTTTAATTGGATTCCAGATTTATCGATGAATTTATCGATCCGGTATTGAAGTGTATTTCTATGAATATACAATTTTTTTGCCGTTAAGCTGGCATTTAAATTATTCTCAAGAAAGACTTTTATTGTTGAATACATCTCTGTGTCTTCAGTAAAGACCCCAAAGATTACTTGATTGACCATTTGTTTTAAATCAGCCGGCAAGTGAAAAGCTAAATAGGCTGGGAAAACACGCTCAAATGTAAAGATATTCAAGTGGGTCACAAGATTCGCAATCCCAAAAGAGAAGTATTCTTTCTCCTGAAGATATTTTGCGCGGAGTTGATTGGAAAAAGGATGGAACTTTCCGATAAAAAAAGAAATTTTTACATAAAAATCGCTTTCTACTGTTTCAGTCATTGAAATCAAATCTTCTTCTCTCAGAGCAATTGCGCTGCCTGCTTCAATGACAATACCTCGATTGCTGTTTTCCCAGATGACTATGACTTCTTCAGAAAAAAAACCTTTTAAGGCAGACTCAATTTCGCTTTGGTTCGTATCATCGCTGTTAAATTGAAACTGAATGAAACGAAGATACGTCTCAGGTTTACTAGTAGGGAGAGGACCATCCAATAATAAATAGGTATCCCATCCCTTCGCAGCGGAGTTGCTCGCAGGATTTTTATATTCAACTAATTGGTAAATTGTTTTAAGGAGGGTTAATTCCTTTTCAGTTACCACAGCTTTAGGAATGGCGATCCATTCGTTTTCAATCTCATTATAGAAGATATAAAATTGTTCAGAGGGATTTACTGGCTTAACTGGAAACAAAATGGAATTCTCATAAATAGACAACAATTTTTTTAACATGGTTGATTTCCCCGTTTTTTAATATTTACTTGATTCATTTATTATACCAGTAGTTGATAAAAGCAAGAAAATAATAAAGGCTAGCCTTTGTTAATGCGGGCTAGCCTATCATATATGGTGGTAATATCGATTAATCGCATTCATAGGGTGGTTGTTCTTCAAGGAACTCATGAGCTTCTTCGATATTAGTTGTATCATGGCGGGAATGAACGGCACCACCAGACATGCCTTCGTTAATCATACGGTCCACATCCATGAACACCTTATCTCTGCCTTCATAAGCAGAACCTAAATCCGTTACCTTGTCTTTTCCTTTATCCATAACCATCATCCCTTTCCGTAAACTATTTCTAGTTTGTGGAAAAGGTGAGTTTTCATACACTTTAAAGATCCCGGTATTACATTATTCATAAACATGGTAAAGCATCAGCTCATGGATTTGGCTTGATAATGCCTCGATCTCATCTCGTTCAGGCACATTTGTTGTCCATTCTATATTCCCTGTTTGATGATAAATTCCTGTGACTCTTTGCTTTTTATGATAAAAGGAAAAATTCCATCCCGGAATATTTTTATTTTCAAATAATGGCTTGAATTGAAAGTGCATTAACATCGTGAAATCCCCCTTTTAATTTACTTACTATTAGCTTAACTTGTTTGGGAGATTTTTTAAATAGAATTTTCTGTCAATTTTTTCATCAGATCTGAAAATTTGAGAGTTGGAAGAATAAGCGGCAAAGTTGCTCAATTTTCTTTTCTTCTATTTCGTGTTCGTCAAAGCTCATGGGTTTGGAATTTACCTCGTAAATATAGTACTGCCCCGTTTTACTTACCCCAGCATCGATGGAAAATTCACCAAAATAGCCAAATCGTTCAGATAATGCCCTTCCAATATAAGGGATAATTGTTTCGATAAATTGATCATGCTTTTCAGAATGCAAAATTTCATAGGGCAAGAGCCTCCCACCGGAGGGTATATGAGTAGTAATTCCTTGTTCTTGTGATTGCCTAATCCCAATCCCAGTTAAAATATACTTACCTTCATCTGCGTGGGCAAGGATACGAAAGTCGAAACGATTACCTTCGTATTCAGCTGATGTTATTTCCTCTTGGGCTAGGTAGTTTTTCTCAAGTAGCTCCTTGCCCCAGTTCTCCCAAAAATGATTAAAGGATTTATAAATTTCCTGAAGATAGATTCCTTCTAATTGAACCTTGGAAGAACCCATCAACTTTAAGCGGAAAATCCCTTTTCCTTTTGATGATTGCGCAGGTTTTAAATATATGCTTATTTGCTTCTGCAGAAAAGTGATCAAGTCCTTTTTTTGCTGGATGAGGATTGTTTGCGGCAAAAAGGTTTGCAAAAACGGATGGGTTTTAAGTAATTCATATAACGCAAATTTATCGATAAAACATGGATTGAAAAAAGGGATATTTTTCTCCTTTAAAATCGAAAAAAGGCGTTGGTATTGCTCATTTTGTTCTGACTTTCGGAAAGGAACCCGATTATAAACCAGGTTTGGATAGGGGAATATTTCCTTAACCCAGTGATTTTTATCTGGTGAATAGGTATAGCCAGTAATAAGATCTGAATCTACATCTTCCGGAGTAAAGACAAAGCTTATTCCATCAAGTGAAATAAGCTTCTTTTGTAATGCTATAAAAAGCGGGCCATTACCCGCAATAGAACCATTTGATTTTCTCGCTGACATAATACCAATCAGTGGCCCTGCTTGATTGGCTTTCATGTGAATAGCTCCTCTGGGTGTAATAATGATTGCTCAGTAAGAAAGACAGCAAATGCGATGGACAATTTTCGTGTTAGCAAATCAAAATCTTTCAATTCGGGATGAGCAAAGATGGTCCTTCCAGGTTTTGAATTTGCTTCAAAGAGCCAAACATCTCCATTTCGGTCGATACCTAAATCAAAACCAATCTCACCAATAATGCCTTCTACATTCCTATCCAAAGAACTGCTTAAAAGAAGGGCGGCATGGGAGAGTCTTTCTTTATACAAAGTACGTTCATCCCCTGAGAATATTTCTTCGAGCGTTTTAACATTACCACCGCTTCTTGTATGAGTGGTCACGCTGCCAGGGCCTGCAATTTTCGCTGCAATCGCTGATACATGCCAATTTCCCAGATCATCTTTATTCGTGTGGACGCGAAAATCAATTGGTCTTGATTCGCTTCTGAGTAAATTAATGCCCTGCTGTACCAACATTTTTTCAAGTGATTGATTGGCGAATACGATACCCATCAATCGTTCTAAACTTGAAAATCTTCGCAAACGATTTACACCACTTTCATCTTGGTAGCGGCAAAAGTAATCATCGGTGTGCTTGTCATATATTATTTGGTGAACACCTAAACCAAGACTGCCATTTTTAGGTTTAATAAAAACATGGCCATGGGTAGAAAGCATAGTCTCGATCGAGGAGAAGGACGTAAATGGCAGTGTTTCTGGTAGGAAGCTTGCAACTATGTCATCTTGAATAAGCCTTTCATGAATATCAAGCTTGTTAAAAAATCCCGGATTATACCAAGGAATAAGGTATTCCTTTTGCAAGCGGTCACGCACCTTAATTAATTTTGGGTTATTTTCACTTCTCCGATTGGGCAGCCGATCATAAATAACATTAGGAAAAGGCACTTCAACCGTCTCCCATGCATTATTTTGAAAAATGTACCCTTCTATGATTCCTTGGTCCCAATCAATATGCTGTTCTCCAAATACAAAAGGTAAAGCACCCACCATTTTATTAACGGATAGAAGTTTTGAAAAGAACAATGTTCTTTCACCAATAGGTTCCAAAGGTAGTGAGGTAAATCCCGCTGTGAAAATACCTACAAGTGGACCGATAATAAGACTATGATTATTGAAAAAGACATGCAGTGGAGTGTTGAAATTAGGAAAATGGAGTGCTTTTTGAATTTCTCTGCTTATCGAAACCCGGTCATCCTTATCAGGATGAGGGATAAAATCAACTTCTATGGATCTCGAACCAAAGGCAATCCTTGTGATCTCTTTATCTTTAAGAAATGATGGAGGACAGAAAACAACTAATTGATCATTTTGAGCAACTTCAATGAGATAATGTTTTCTCATAATAGCTCTTCCTTTCTTTTGAATCTATCAGGGTTAAGTGTTTCCCGTAAAGCAATGGCGCTAGGTTCAGAGAATCTTTAAGGTCTGGTTGAGTTTGCAAGAGCACTTTTCGCCCAGGTTTCGAATTTACATCCAGAATCCAGATTGAACCATTTTTCGCTATGCCAATATCTACTCCGAGTTCAAATAATGGTAAAAATGCATTTTCAAGAAGAGGAGGAAGATTGGTGAGAATGTATGTTAATTCTTGATTAATATATTCCCTAGTAGCAGGTGGGAGAGAAGGTGACCAATCGGCAAAGGGGAGGACGGTCCCACCAGCACTTAAATTTGATAAAATACCGCCAGTATTTCCTCTACGAATCCCTCTTCCTAATTCGCTCCATTTCCCATCCATATTTTTTTGCAGTAGGACGCGAATGTCGAAGGGCTGCAGTTGATTATTTGATAATTCAAGATAAGGTTGCAGTAAGTATTGACGATTACAAATGAGCGATTGTAACCACTGGGTTAGCTTCGTTTCATTTGGGAAAATCCGTGAAATAATCTTCTTTTGTTTTTCAGTTTTAACATGAAAGGATTTTTCATTTTTTTTCAAATAGTAAATGCCATTCCCTTGCGATCCGTTAATGGGCTTTAAAATAATCCTTTTCTTTGTTGTTAATTCATTTAATACGATGTTAGTATCGGAAACAGATTGAGTTACAGGTAAGTAAGCCGATAAAACTGTTTTTCTTAATTCTTCATAGAGTTCTAGTTTATTTGGCAGCCCATATCCTAAAAAGGTGATGTCAGTTCTGGTCTTTAGCCAAGATACAATCGGAATGCATTGTTTGGAATGCTCATCATCACCGTAAAAACAACGGTCATAAATAATCGCTGGAATGTGAAATTCACTGTCGACCCAGGATTTTGTAGTTGAATTAAATTTTTCCCCTTTTACTTGAAGTGTCAGCGGATCTATTTTTGAAGGGATGAAGCGGTAGCATTCCATCCCACAGGATTCTGCAAGGTTCGCGATTTCGTTTATATAGGACTGTTCACTTTCCATGCTAACTGTCATTATTCCAAATGCAATCAATTTAATGATCCTCCTTTACAATTGTAGATTCAAATGCAAGCAACGTACAAAATTGGATGAGCGCCTTAGCAGACGGCCTAATTTTTCCTAACCCATCCTCAAAGTTTTTAGAAGGTTTAGAGTTTACTTCTATTATCCACAGCTGTCCCTCTTGATCGACCCCGATGTCGATCCCTAATTCTCCGGTTATCCCTGTTGAAGAACCACTAATAGTCGAAGCCGTTTCAAGCGCTAATTCCTTCATAAGTGCAAGCACTTCTATCGATTTTTTATGGCCGAGACAAGTGTGTAGAACATTTAAGGGTCTGAGAATTCTTCCTCCCCTTGCAATGTTGGAAACGAACTCATTTTCCGATGCGACCCTTGCCACAATCGAGGTAACTTGCCAATGGTTGTTTAGATTTTTGTGACACAAGACTCTAAAGTCCACGGCACAGGATTCAAAAGTAACTAACTCAATCCCCTGTTGAACAATATAAAAGCGATTATGGAGTATTTGCTTTATAAGTTGGTGGACTTCATCTAAGAGATATTTATTTCTAGATCTATCGTTAAGAGCAGCGATAGAGGTTTGTAAAGAGAATTGGCTATCCTCTTCCTTTTTCAATTTCATAATATTTCTGCCTTGACTGCCATGAACTGGCTTGATAAATACCGTTTCAAATTCTTGAGTAAGTTCATATAAGTGTTCTTTTGTATAAATTTTGGTTTTGGGTAAAAACGGAAAGAGATGTTTCTCGTGAAATATTTGATTATACACTTCCCATTTTGAAAGAAAGCGTTCATTAAAAAGTGGAATCAGTAAGGTTTCAAGTCTTTTACGAAAATGTTTGAATGGCTCAGAGTGTTCAAGTTTGCGGGAATGGATTCGGTTGTAAATAACATCTGGTAAAGGATGTTCGAAGGGACTCCATTTCCCATTTATAAGGTAATACCCACGATTTAAAAATTGATCATAGGAAAAAACATAAAAAAAGCCGCCAGTCTCGGTAATTCCATGATGAAGCTCTTCGCAAAAAGCATGAATAGAACGAAAATGGGGTTCCTCTTCCTCATTTGAAGGGAAATCAGTTAAAAGTCCAATCACAGGCCCAAGCTCAAGTGTGAGTAAATCAGGCTGATAGATGGCCTGAAATTTATAGTCCTGAATGGGGAGACAAAAATCTTTTAAGATATTTTCGGGTATAAGCATCATATTTGGGTCCATTTCAATCGTTTTGACTTTTGTATTTATCGTCTTGTGTCCTAATTTGATATTTAAGTCAAGGTTATGATTCACTAGTAAATTGGTAAACAATTGGTTGGACATTTGCACAAAGCAGTCATTTTTATTTTTTTGTTTCATTGGTTTAATCGTAATTGGAGTTATTGGAAAAAACATAAGCATTCCTCAATTTCTACCTAGAGCTTATAGGCATTAGTTGATATAGTAATGTATGTAACATTAATCTAGATGGTGATATTAACATTCTCGCATTTAAGTGAATAGTTTGTTATAGTTGATTCGGAATAAAAAAGCGGAAGCGCCCGTTTAGCGGCGCTGGAGCTAGACATCATTAAAAAGGAGTGACACAAGTGGCAGTAAATTTATATGATTCCGCCTATGCGTTAGAAACAGCCATTCGTCAAAGTGAAGAATATACCCAACTACAGCAAGCTTATAAAGAGGTAAATGCTGATCCAGCAGCAAAACAGATGTTTGATAAGTTCCGTCAAATCCAAATGGACCTGCAACAGAAACAAATGATGGGGCAGGATATATCAGAACAAGAGGTCCAACAAGCACAATCAACCGTTGGACTCGTTCAGCAAAATGAAAAAATTGCTCGGCTTATGCAAGCGGAACAACGGATGAGCATGGTTATTGGGGAATTAAACAAAGTGATCATGAAGCCATTAGAAGACCTTTATGGAAAAATGTAAACTCAGTTAGAAAAGCCTTGGGAAAAGTGACCGAAGGCAGGTTGTCGAAAAACTTTCGATAGCCTTTTCTTTTATTCCCTTTCTTTAATAATTCACCGCGTTAATTTATAATAATAATATATAGGATTTTCAACTAGTCTGTTGATTTGCGCTCCAGGCGCTTCGCTTTCCGCGGGCGTGCCGGGGAGCCTCCTCGTCGCTTTGCTCCTGCGGGGTCTCCCCTGCCCCGTACTCCCGCAGGAGTCTGCGCGCCTTCCGCTCCAATCAACGGTGTAGTATTCAATTTAAGCTCTTCAACTCATCTAAAAAATACGCTCTTTTCTAAAAGAATGTTGCTTCTTAAACTCGCTCATAAAACACGAGATTCGCTCATAAAAGCTCATTATTCGCTCATTGAAACCCAATATTCGCTCATTGAAGGAAAAAGACGAATAATATATCATGAATGTTCAAATGTTGAAGTGTAATTTTACACAAAATATCCTTTTTAATTATCTGATCATTGATTTATAACAACATTATCTTCTAAAACAGCCAAAGAATATAAAGAATAAGTGTGAAATCAATGTTTAAGCCAAAATAGTTTTGCCAAAGTGAATATGAATTTGTGTCTATTGATGAACTTATATCAGAAGATTTAGTTGGGCTAGAAAAAGAATGTTGCAATGCTTTAGGTTAATTTGTCTCCCTGTTGATTGGAGTGGAGGGCACTCGACTCCTGCGGGACAGAGAGGTCACGGGAGACCCCGGAGGCGCCAAAACGCCGAGGAGGCTCCAGGACCTCCCCGCGGAAAGCGAGTGCCCGGAGCGGAAATCAACAGGCCAGTTAGCAGGGACAATCAATTAATAATTTCACCCATACCTAACGACTATGCTTTGGTCAATATGCCTGTAAGGTAAAGCTTCCGCTTTTCTGTTCTATAAATGCCTAAAAAATCATAAAAGTGATATAAAGGCTAATTCACCAAGAACAGGGGGCAACGTAATGATTTATCGCTTGCTTGCTTTAAATATTGATGGCACACTTCTTCAAACAAATGGAAAAATTCATAAATCAACAAAAGAAGCAATCGAATATGTTCAACAAAAAGGGATATATGTCACACTCGTTACATCAAGGAGTTTTCCTTCTACAAGGAAAGTAGCGAAGGCCTTAAAAATAAAATCACCATTAATCACTCATCAAGGCGCTTTTATTGCCAGTTCAGAGGACAAACCAATTTATGTGAAAAGGATAAATGAAGATATAACCTACGATACAGTAAGCTTTTTAGAGGCCCTGCCCTGTCAAATTCGTCTAGTCCACGAACAATTTTCATTAGCAAATAAATTAAAGATAAATAATAATTTGTTGGCTAAAACCGTTTTTACCTCAGGAGATCCAGTCTTCTATTCACAGCAATTTGTTTCATCACTATCGGAATATTTACATGACCAACCAGTGAGCCCGCCTAAGATTGAAGTATATTTTGAAGAAGAGAGTGACCTTCAAGATGCCAAAAAGGCGCTTAGAAAAATGTTTACAGAGATTGAATTGATTGAGCTTGACTCGTTACGGTTAGATATTGTACCCGTGGGTGTTTCAAAGTTATCAGGGTTATCCTACCTAGCGAGCCAACTTGGAATCCATCGAAAAGAAATGGTCTATATCGGTGATGGTCTAGATGATATTCCATTGCTTGAAGCCGTAGGTCTAGGAGTATCAATGTGGAATGCCGATTTCGAAGTAAAGAGAGCATCCGATTGGGTTACCAGATCAGAGAATGAACATGGTGTTGCATATATGGTCAAAGAACATTTTAGAAAGCAGCAGCCAATTGAGTTTTTAAGAAGGATGAACATTATCAAAAAATAATCCCAGAAAGATATCAGTGGCAGAGCCGTTGATATCTTTTTTTGTTTGAACTATTATCTAAATAATTTCCACTGTATTGATTTAACTTTCAGTGGGTATTCCTTTGCCTTTTTGACTGTGATAAGAAAAAGATTAGGTAATAGAAAATTCACTATATTTTAAAAACTTTTATTTATTTATCCCATCAATTCCCTATATAATGGAATTGATGAAAGAGGATGGGAGGGTTGGGCATGTCGATAAATTTTATTACCGATAAGGTGCATGTGAAGATTGCTGGCCGTGTTGCAACATTAGAAATGAATAGACCCGAAGCTTTAAACGCAATGGATCCAGATATGATTAGGGGGCTTGTCTGCAAGCTTAAAGAAATCAGTGAATCCGATGAAATTGATATTGTTGTAATAACCGGAAAAGGTAGAGCCTTTTCAGCCGGCGGTGATATTAAAACAATGATTTCTAGCATGAATGAAAATGAATTTTATCCAGTCATGGATAGCATTAGTGAGCTTATTATTACTCTTTATAGTATGCCGAAATTAACGATTAGCGCTGTATCAGGGGCAGCAGCAGGCTTGGGATTCAGCCTAGCATTAGCTACAGACCATATCATTGCCGAAAAGACTAGTAAGTTTGCAATGAATTTTATTGGAATTGGTTTGATTCCTGATGGAGGTGCCCATTTCTTTTTAGAGAAAAAATTAGGAGAAGCAAAAGCGAAACACGTAATCTGGGACGGTAAAATGATGAATGCTGCTGAGGCATTGGAGTTGGGGTTAATTGAAGAGGTAGCCACTGGAACGCTTCAGGAGACATTAGATGCTAGAATCGCAGATTGGTTAAGCAAACCGGTTCAAGCAATGATAAAAACAAAAAAAATATTGGCAGACATGAATCGTCCATATTTACTAAAAATATTAGAATTAGAAAAACTCTCCCAACAAAAAATGCGTGAAACGATTGACCACCAAGAAGGAATTCGAGCATTTATTGAAAAAAGGCCACCTAGATTTATAGGAAAGTAAACAAAGAAGCCACCCGGCTTCTTTGTTTTTTAGCCATTTTAAGAATGAAACAGTAATAATTTTCCACTTGGCGAGGTGCAGCGATGTGTACATTCTAATAAGTTTTTTTCAGTTAACATCTTTTCGGCTAATTCTTTTGCAGCCTCATCATGTTCAGCCTGAATAGATTCGTCTAAAATCTTTTCTCCATTGGTTTCAAATGCTGTTAATTTATAAGTCTTCATTCCACCAACCCCTTAATAAACTAATGTTACTTAATATTTTCACATAATTAAAAAAAAAGCGCAAAAAGAAAGTGAAACAATTTTGTGTAATATTCGTAATTAAATGGAGAGGAGTGTGTGAAATGGGTCTGATACTTGAACATGTCACGAAAAGGTTTGGAGATTTTGCTGCTGTTGACGATTTATCTTTAGAAATACCCGAGAAAGAAATGTTTGGCTTTTTAGGGGCAAATGGAGCAGGAAAAACAACGACATTCCGTATGATCTTAGGTCTACTCGATTCTAGCGGTGGAAAGATTACATGGGACGGGAAGCCGATTGATTATTCTTCGAGTCACTTAGTCGGCTATCTTCCGGAGGAGCGAGGCTTGTATCCAAAACTAAAAGTCCGTGACCAAATTGTCTATTTAGCAAGATTAAGAGGGATGCGAAAGACGGAGGCACTTGCAGAATTAAGGTCATGGCTTGAGCGATTTAAAATTCAAGAGTATGAGAATAAAAAAGTCGAAGAACTTTCCAAGGGGAACCAACAGAAAATTCAATTCATTGCTGCTGTCGTACATAAACCGAAATTATTAATTCTCGATGAGCCATTTAGCGGGCTTGACCCGGTAAATGTGGAAATGCTGAAGGAATCAGTTTTATCCTTAAAAGAAAGTGGAGCAACCATCGTGTTTTCGAGTCACCGGATGGAACATGTAGAAGAAATGTGTGAGCATCTTTGCATTTTACACAAAGGAAGTCCAGTGGTCCATGGTTCATTAAAAGAAATAAAGCGGTCGTTTGGTAAAAAGAACTTGGTTATTCATGCTGATTTTTCGTTAGATTCCTTAAAAAGTTATCCTGGAGTTGTTAAGTCAAAACCTACTATGGAAGGAATTCATCTACAAATTGAAGGAGAGTACATAGCCGAAAAAATTCTTAAAGAGATAGTAAATCAAGGGTTTATTCGGAAATTTGCTCTTGAAGAGCCTTCTTTAAATGATATTTTTATTGAGAAAGTAGGTGACTCTTATGAATAGTTTTTGGATTATTTTGTTCCATACTTATATAAACAAATTAAAAACAAAATCCTTTATCATCACAACCCTTTTAACAGTTGTAATCGTCTTAGTCTTAACTAACTTATCAAATATCATTGATATATTTGATAAAAATGATGGGAAAGAAATGGTTGTTGTTTTAGATGAAACAGGACAATTATACAAACCATTGGAAAAACAAGTTAGATCAATTAATAAAAATATTAAACTGTCTCTTTACGAGGGCAGTGAAGCTGAAGCTGAAAAAGCGGTAGAAAAGGGAGATTATCAAGGAATTCTTCTGCTCAGTTTCAATGATGAAAAACTGCCAGAAGCACAATTTAAAGCCATGAGTATGGCTGATTCAGCCTTGTTTACTGATCTTCAAACGAGCCTCCAGCAATTAAAAACAATGCTCGCAGCTTCTCATATCAATCTGACACCCGTCCAGCTTCAAAAGCTTTATGAACCCGTTTCTTTTGAGAAAATTGCCCTTGAGAAGAACGCAAAAACAGAGGAGGAATTAAATCAAGCAAGGGGTCTTGTCTACGTCCTGCTATTTATCATTTATTTTTCAGTTATTATGTATGCAAATATGATTGCGATGGAAGTTGCGACAGAAAAATCTTCAAGGGTAATGGAAATCTTAATATCAAGTGTCTCACCGATTAAGCAAATGTTTGCAAAAATAATCGGAATAGGTCTTTTAAGCCTGACACAACTTGCTGTATTTCTCTCTGTAGGCTATTTCTCGTTTAAACAGAATATGGAATCCTTAAAAGAAGGTTTTTTTGGTGTATATGGTTTTGGTGATATCCCTGGAGATACGATCGTGTATGCGGTCATTTTCTTTATTCTAGGCTATTTTCTTTATGCCACACTTGCAGCATTTCTCGGGTCACTTGTCAGCAGAATTGAAGATGTTCAGCAAATGATTACGCCAATGACCATGCTCGTTGTTGCTGGATTTATGATTGCTATGTTTGGCTTGGGAAAGCCTGATGCACCGTTCATCACGATAACATCTTATATACCGTTCTTTACACCAATGATCATGTTTCTGCGTGTTGGAATGTTGACAATTCCGGTCTGGGAGGCTCTATTAGGAATAGCTATCCTGGTAACAACTATTATTTTCTTAGCGATATTTGGGGCTCGCGTATATCGTGGCGGAGTCTTAATGTATGGACAGTCAAACTCCTTTAAAGATATTAAAAAAGCATTACAGTTAACTAAGAAAGAATAAAGGTGAACTTGAGTTTTTACCTAGGGTAAAAGTTTTAGCTTTTACCCCAGGTAAAAGCTCTTTATTTTTTCATCCTACTATTAACAAGAACGTGCATTCGTATTTCAGAGGTGCTACAATGGAGAAAAGATGAGGAAAGGAATTTTTTATGAAAAAGATAACGTTTATTCATGCAGCTGATCTGCATTTGGACAGCCCGATGGTTGGATTAAAGTATTTGCCTCATAATATCTTTTTACGAGTGAAAGAAAGTACGTTTACAGCCTTAAAAAAGGTTACGGCAGCTGCGATTTACCATCAGGTCGACTTCGTTATATTAGCAGGCGATTTGTTCGATGGTGAGGACCGCAGCTTGCGGGCACAATCCCGCTTTCGGACCGAGATGCTTAAGCTTGCAGAAAAAGAAATTCCTGTTTATATCGTCCATGGTAATCATGATCATTTAAACGGGTCCTGGGTTCACCTCGACATGCCACCAAATGTACATGTTTTTAATAATGAGGTAGGAACCAAAGTTTTACATACAAAGAGCGGAGAAATCATCCATCTATATGGCTTTAGTTATCCAACGAGACATGTCTATGATAGAAGAATAGATGATTATATAAAGAAAGAAGGAGCCGACTTCCATATCGGAATTCTTCATGGAAATGAGAGTTCTGGGGTTGAGCATGATAACTATGCTCCATTTACAGTTAGTGATTTGCTTCGAAAAGATTTTGATTATTGGGCATTGGGCCATATCCATAAAAGAACGATCCTATCTGATAAACCGCCGATCATTTATCCAGGCAATATCCAAGGTAGAAATAAGAAAGAAACAGGAGTAAAAGGAATTTATCATGTATCGTTAACCGAACTTGATCTGAAAATGACCTTTTTAGAAACAGCTGATATTATTTGGGAAGAAGCAGTGGTTGATGGATCTTCAGCCAGAAGTTTTCATGAACTATTACAATTATGCCAAACTCAAATCAATAGTGTAAGGAAGGAACAGAAGGGGACGCTATTATCTCTTGTTTTGAAAAATATTCAATTAGACGATGAACGGGAAAAAAGAAGCGTCGATGCCGAACTTTTAGAGCTTCTCTTAGAGGATGAAAAAGATGAGAAATCATTTGTTTGGGTTGTCGACTTAACCATCACAGTTAGTCAGCAAATAGATAAAGAACAAATGAAAAGGGACGCTAATTTTTATGCAGAGCTCTTTGAAACCATTGACCATTATGACGATGTGGAGCATGCTTTGGCTCCATTGTACGAACACCATTTAGGGAGAAAATATTTAGCTCAGTTTACGGCTGCAGAGCAAAAAGAACTAGTCGGAAAAGCAGAGAAGTTGCTTATACAATTACTTTATCAAGCTTAGGGAAGGTGTGAGGGAGATTTGAAAATCCTCGAACTACACATATACGGGTATGGCCAATTAGAGAATGTCCAAATTACCAACCTTCACGATTTTCAAGTTTTCTATGGAGAAAATGAAGCTGGTAAGTCCACAATTATGGCCTTTATCCATGGTATCCTATTCGGTTTTCCTACAAAACAACAATCATTAGTGCTCCGATATGAGCCAAAACATAGTACCAAATACGGAGGAAAAATTAGAATATATCATGAAAGTCACGGCGGGGCTGTGATTGAACGTGTTAAAGGAAAAGCTGCCGGCGATGTCAAGGTCGCTTTGGACAATGGTAGGATGGGCGGCGAGGAATTACTTAAAGAATTAACTGGAAACTTTGATAAAAGCTTATTTCAAGCTATTTTTTCTTTTAATTTGCATGGTTTGCAAAATATCCATCAAATGAAAAGTGAAGAGATAGGGAAATTCCTATTTTCCGCTGGAACATTAGGAACTGAAAGGTTGTCAAAAACAGAAGGTTTCCTGCAAAAAGAGTTAGACGCGCGCTTTAAGCCTTCAGGAAAGAAACCTTTATTAAATGAAAAGTTACAAGCACTTCATGAAATCAATGAAGAATTGAAAATAGCAGAAGCAAAAAATAAAAATTATTCAAATCTAGTAGAAAAAAAAGAGATGCTCCAGGAAGAACTAACCGGAATAAACAGGTCTATACAGGAGCTTGGGGCAATGATTGAAAAACTAAATGAATGGAAAAGGATCGAATCCACCGTCAAGGATGAAAAGTGGACATCGAAGGAGCTAAAGGAACTAGGAGAGATTGGGTTTCCGGCACGTGGTATTGAACGGGTCGAAAACATAAATCAACTCATCCATCCTTATCGTGCGGAGATTAACAGTATGACCGAAAGAATTGGAATTTTAAAAAAAGAAATAGCGATGATTCAGCCAGACCATTCTTTTCTAAAAAACGAGCCGGCTCTTCTTTCCTTGCTTGACCAAGTCCCGCTCTATGAGCAATTAAAGCAGGAGAAACTGAAATGCGAAACGAAACTTTTAGCTATTGAAGAAGAGCTTTCTATAACTAAAGAAAAGCTTCATTTAAATTTAAATGAGGAAAATATCTTTTCTATTAATACAAATATTTATATGAAAAACCAAGTTGATGTAGTTTCTCGGAAAGTTCAAAGGCTAGAAGAAGTAAAGGAAGAATTAGAAAATCAATATCAAGAAGAAAAAGGCAATTTAGAAGAAATAGAAAAAGAGGTCCGACTAACAGAGAGACATGTTCTAACTGTACAGGAACGGTTGCGGCTTGAAGAGAAGTTAACTTCGGGAAATGATAAGAAGAGCATAGAAGGAGAACTAAGGGCCTTACAAGATAAAATAGAATTCTACCATCAGGTAAATGAACGAGATAAAGTAGCTTCAGTCAAGCAAGAGAAGCAGAAGAAACATCAGTTATATCTTTTTGAGTTTATTCTAGCTGCAGTTACACTTTATGGCATACTTTCAAAGCAATGGTTTTTAGTTACTTTAGGTTTACTAGGGTGTAGTTTAATAGCCATTTTTATGACTAAAAGGAAGAAGCAATCGAAGGAAGTAGACTTAAATCAAACATTAAACGGTTTACGAGAAAAGGAAAAAGAGTTAACGAAAATACTCCACTCAGCTGAATATATCGAAATAACAAATTTTGAGGAGCAGTTAGAGCTTGATAACCAGAGGAAAGAAGAACTGCAAATAGTAAAAATGAAGTTAAAGCAGCAGCAAGCTCAATATGAAAAGGTCATTGCAAAATTTGAACAATGGGAATTGGAGTCAGCTCAAAATAAAGAAAAGCTGTTATCCATTAGCAATGAATTAAGGATTCCTGAATATATTGCAAATTCCTTTTTACTAGAAGCATTTGAACTAATTGAACACTATAAGTTGATTTATAGAGAGAAAAAACAATTACATTCAAGAATTGAGCAAATAAATCAGCAGCAGGAAAAAATAATAAAGAGTCTCCATCATTTTGAGAAGCTTTATTTAAATGAAAAAGGTTTAGATTTGTATAATGCTGCCTATGTATTGCGAAACAAGTTGAAAGAAGAACATGGCAAGCTAATAACGAGTCAAGAGAGACTAGCTAAGCTTACCGACCTTGAAGCTGATTTAAGGCAAAAGTCTCAGGAGTTGACTCATCTGCAATCAGAATATAAAAAACTTATCTCTTCTGCACAGGTGGAAACGGAGCACCAATTTTATGAACTTGGAGCAAAGGCAGAAAAGAAAGTAAAGCTGACTGAAAGATTAGAATCATTGCAGAGCCAACTACAATATTCGATTCTCTCTGAACAGGAACGGGAAAACTTCCTCCAAATGCGACCTAGTGATGAATTACTGACTGAATGTAATCAGGAGGTCCAATTATTACAAGCAAAATTAAAAAAAATTCTGGAAGAACAAGCTTCCATTAAATATGAAATTCAAGTCCTAGAAGAGGGGGGCATTTATTCAGATATTCTCCATCACTACAAGCAGAAAAAATTTGAATTGGAAGAGGCAGCGAAAGAGTGGTCCGTCTATTGTTTAGCACAAGAGATCCTCTCAGATACGATTGAAAAGTATAAAAATATTCATTTACCAATGATGCTCTCCAAAGCAGAGGAATATTTATTGTTTCTCACTGATGGCAACTATCATAGGATTCACTTACAGGACACAGGATCGGGTTTTTTAGTTGAGCGCAAGGATCGTACTATATTTGAAGCAAATGAACTAAGCCAAGCGACAACCGAACAATTATACGTAGCCATACGACTTGCCTTTGCAGTTACGTTATATGAGAAACATCTGCTCCCAATTATTATTGATGATAGTTTTGTAAATTTTGATGCAAATAGAACAGAAAAAGTGATAGAACTACTAAAAGGGCTGGAGCGAAATCAACTATTATTTTTCACTTGTCATAAACATTTGCTTCCACATTTCCCAAGGGAAAATGTTCTTTTTTTAGAAAAAGGTGCTGTTCAGATAATTTCATAGAGTGATAATTGGATATGTTATACTCTTACTAGTGGAAAGGACGTGAAATTATGGGTAAAGGAATATTAAAGCATGAAGTAGGGGAACAGGTGGAACTTTTTTTATTAATAAAAAGTTCTACTAAAGGAATTGCAAGTAATGGCAAACCTTTTTTAACACTAATTCTCCAAGATAAAAGTGGGGAAATAGAAGCAAAGCTTTGGGATGTTAATGAAGAGGATGGAAAGAGTTATGCACCACAAAGCATTGTAAAAATACAAGGTGATGTGCATAGTTATCGAGGGAAAAGTCAACTTAAAATCCGTCAAATTCGCCGTACTGGGCCGTCAGATGGCGTAAAATTGGATGACTTCTTAGAGACCGCTCCACTAAGCCAAGAAGAAATGTCAGGCAAACTCACTCAGTATATTTTTGAAATGAAAAATCCTAATATCCAAAGAATTACACGACATTTAATTAAGAAGCACCAGGAGGCTTTTTTAGAGTTTCCAGCAGCAACTAAAAATCATCATGAGTTTGTGTCAGGACTTGCATATCATGTTGTCAGTATGCTTGATCTGGCCAAATCAATTGCCATGCTTTATCCAAGCCTTGACAAGGATTTACTCTATGCAGGGGTTATTTTACATGATATGGGTAAAGTATTGGAACTATCCGGTCCCATTTCGACGGTCTACACGATTGAAGGGAATCTGCTTGGGCATATTACGATCATGATTAATGAAATAGGCAAAGCAGCTGAAGAACTCGGTATTTCTGGGGAAGAAGTCCTTATTCTCCAACATCTTGTTCTAAGTCATCATGGAAAAGCAGAATGGGGCAGTCCAAAACCGCCAATGATTAAAGAAGCTGAGATTTTACATTATATCGATAATCTTGATGCAAAAATGAATATGCTTGACCGTGCATTAGAAAGAGTGAAGCCAGGTGAATTTACCGAGCGAATTTTCGCCTTGGATAATCGTTCCTTTTATAAGCCAGTTTTTCATAAATAAAATAACCCTCTTTTGGGTTATTTTTTTTGCTTTAAAAGGTAATATGAATAATTTCATTTTAAGGGAATATCATTTAGTAAAGGTGGACAACCACTAAGAAAGGAGCAAGAAAAATTGACTATTCCTATTTGGGTATATGCTGTTGTGGTTGGTATTGTAGTGAGTGCACTAATGGCACTGAAAACAGGAAGAGAAGAGCGACTAATGGAAATGGAAAACATTGAGCAGGAAGGCGAGATCTATATGAAACGCCTGGAGAGAGAAAAGGAATTGAAGGAAGAACTTAAAGAAGAACTTAAGGCAACTGGTGAATAATAAAAGCGGAAGCGCCCATAGGAGGCGTTCCGCTTTTTTCATTTCTTATTGTGCAGCAGTTGCTGCTCCTGTTTGTGGGTTAAGTGCGTCTTTTAAGTCTTTATCACTAACCTTTACATCTGCAGCTTTAAGTTCACGTTCCATAGCTTTATTAATTTCTTCAGTGGTTAATTTAGAAGATTTTACTTGTGTTTCAATTTCGTCCTTCATTTCTGCGTATGGTTTTTTCTCTTTTTTGTCAGTTAATTGGATAATATGATAACCAAATTGTGATTTTACTGGAGCACTAATTTCATTGACTTTTAAAGCATATGCAGCTTTTTCGAAGTCAGGATCCATCTTTCCAGTTCCAAACCAACCTAAGTCCCCGCCGTTTGCTTTAGAGCCTTCATCTGTTGAATACTGTTTTGCCATATCTTCAAATTTCGCTCCACCATCAAGCTTTTTCTTCACTTCATTTGCTGTTTTTTCATCAGCAACAAGGATATGACGAGCCTTTATTTCAGGTTGATAAGTAGCGTAGTAATCCTTTAATTCCTTTTCAGTTACCTTAACGCCTTTCATCGCAGCTTTTTCCTGCATCATGCCGAGCTTCATCGTTTTCTTCAAGTCATCTTCGCTTTTATAACCATATTGTGCAAGCGTAGATTCAAAATTTGCACCAAGATCTGTTTTTAATTGGTCGATTTTCGCATTTAATTCCTTATCAGTAACCTTGTATTTCTTAGATAGAACTTTTTCATATACAAGCTGCTGAAGGGCTTGGTCCCCGTATTTATCCTTCATTGTGTTGTAAAGTTCTTCTTGCGTAACGTTACCAACTTTGCTCTCTGCCACTGTATCAGATCCGCTTTGATTACATGCAGTTAATGCAAGTACTCCACCAGCCAATGAAAGGGCTAATAACCATTTTTTCATGATGAAATCTCTCCTAAACAGTAAATTCTTGTCCACAAACTCTACTATAACATAAATGGGAACTACTGCAAAAATTATAACGATGTTTATTTTTTGAAATTTATAAAAAAGGCAACCTAAAAATCATTTCAAAAAAAGTGGGAAGTGCCTAAACGAAATGAATACGGTTTGAATAGTATATCGTAGTAAATGAAAAAGGAGGTATTACGATGAGCCATGGATATGGAGCGGGCTTTGCTCTAATTGTAGTACTTTTCATACTATTAATTATTGTCGGGGCTTCTTGGATTTGGTAAGACCAAATTAAACATTTATGAATGGAGGTAAATATATGTCTGGTGGAGCAGGTTACGGTGGAGGATTTGCCTTAGTGGTTGTCCTATTCATTTTATTAATTATCATTGGAGCTTCTTGGGTTTATTAATAAACGTACCAAACTAAAAGCGATGAGAAATGCTCTCATCGCTTCTATTTTTAATGAATACAAATCCCTTCGTTCGCTAAGCGTTCTAATTGGATTATGTATATAAAATTTCCAAATATGAAGAGATCAGAAGAATCGTAATTAGGATATTAATGGTACGAAACACCTTATGTTGGCTTTCTTCAGGAATTTCTTTTTGGATACAGAGTGAATTGGTCATTTTATTTACATAAAACAAGATAAAAATAGCGAAGACAATAAAAATGGAGATCATCAATGATTCCCTCCCTGATGTTCGTGTTATGATTAATACAATATCAAAAATCACCCAAAAAAGATAGTCAAAAAGAATGGAAGAATGTTAGGCTCTTAATGGATGCTTTAACCATTTATATTCTGTCTGGAACTACTAATTAATAATTTTACCTGTTATTATTAAAAATGGTTTACCCAATGTTTTAAAAGGTTAATAATAAACATATAAAAATGTTAAAGTTCTGAAAAGAGGGCATAGGATGAATGAATATGAATTACTGGAAAGAATAAACTTGCTTGAATATCATCAAAAGCTATTATTAAAATTGCTTAATGATCCCAAGCTTGAATTATATAAACTAATAATTGAAAATGGGATTACCGAACAGGAAATAGAGAAATTTTATTCTTTATGTGAAAAAATGAACCTAAAAATGGAAGAACAAAAAGCGGAGGGGTATGTTTACTTCCATCCGCTTTTTCATGAATTATCTGTATCATTACCATCTACGCTAAATATAAGAGAAGTAATTAACGCGTGTTTAACGCAAAAGCTTTACTTACCTCTTTTTCAAGAGATGGTAAAGTACTTATAATACAATATTAAACGAGTTCTTGTTCAGTATTTTTTGATTTTCTTAGCTTACCATCCTCTTCAACAAACCTACTTTCAATATTATGAAATGAACGTTCAAAGATTTCCATGAAATCTTCCCCATAAATGTTACGGACGATCGCCATCATTTCAACAATCTCTGGAAACTTGCCGTATAAGTCACGAAGCGGCAAAGCACCAGAAAATACAGCATTGCCATTTGGCTCATAGGTTTCCATTAGTTGAAGTAAAATCTCGTCACCCTTTTCAGTAAGCTGGATATAAGTATTACGTTTGTCATTTTCCTTTTTTGAAAATTGAAGCAAACCTCGTTCTTCTAACTTTTTCGAAAAGTTAAATGCTGTTGAAACATGCATAACCCCGAACTTGGCCACATCCGATATAGAAGCCCCATTTAAATGGTAAGCAATCCATAGAATATGATGTTCATTAATATTTAAATCAAAAGGCTTTATCCATTGCTGCCAATCTTTCTCAATCGATTTCCACAAGGCTTTACTTAATTGTGCAACTCTCTGAGTAAAAATCATCGCTTCCTTCATTGAATATTGTTTTTCAGTCATCCCCATTTTCACCCACTTTATATTTCTCTATTTTCATTATGCCAATAAAGTAAAAATTAATAAAGTATAAATTCACAAAATTTTTAAAAATTCGAATAATATCCTATTGAATTTTAAAAAAATATGCATATTCTTGAAAAGAATCATATTTTTTGACTAGATCCACCGAAAAATAGCAACATTTAGAAAATTCACTCTAGAATTTTATTAAAGAAAAGTTCCCATTCATCCCTTTTTTTAACTTATAGACCTTGTTCATAGGAATGGACGCCTAAACATATAAATAGTTACAACAAATGGTCGAATTTTTGAAACTAAATAGGGGGATAAGATAGATGAAGCTTGCTGCAACCCTTTTTTTTATTTTTGGTGCGATCCTTTTATTAGGAGCAATTAAATATTTTTTAAGATTAACAAGCCCCGGTGTATATCCACCTAAACAAATATTAAAGAAAAGAACATTTGCATTAGCTGGAGGTGGAGGGATTTGTCTGGTAATTGCTGTAATGATCACCTATTTTTTATAGAAAGTATATTAAGAAAAGAACCCCTCTGGGTTCTTTTCTTAAAAAGGATCCCGTTCATTATTTTTGAATGACGGAAGGTGTTGTTAATTTAGTTCGCTTAACAATTGATTGAGCTACTGGATACAAAATAACCATTGTAACGGTATTGAGTGCAATGGCCGGCAAAACACCTGCTGCAAATAGTGCGGTAAAAGACATAGGTAAGCCTACAAGATAGAATGCTGATGTTAAAAAGATTGTCCCTGAAACAGCAGTTCCAACCGCAGTTAAGACGGCAACACTTACAATAGAGTTTCGGTATTTTTTTAAGGATAAAAATAAACCGAGGAAGACCAAAGCAGTGATGGGCTTATCAATGATATTTGGAATTTGTCCACCTGGAAATCCAGTTGTTAATGCAGACAATACTCCGGTCACAATAGACAAGAGCAAGACACTCTTTATCTCAGGAATAAGGATTATTCCTAAAAACATCATAGCAAGCATCATGTCAGGTTTAATTCCAAGAAAACTTGGCATTACCGTATGCAAGACCACCCCAATCCCCGCTAATAGGGCTAAAATTACAATGTTCTTCGTATTCATTTCTCTTCTCTCCTCTGCTATACTAATCTATTTGTTCCTCCTGCAGTGCTCTAGTTGCCTGCAGCGAAAAACCTGCTTTCATTATAACATAATTATATAATAATAATAAAGATATAATTTTCAGACAATTAAAAATACATCAGTTTTACACTTGATTGTTAATATTTGCAGCCATTTCTTCTAACATTTGGAAAGTATATTCACTTTGATTACTTTTCCATATAGCTCCAAATCCGTCCCCTTTTCCATAACGCGGAAGTAAATGCATATGATAATGAAATACGGATTGACCGGCATGTTCACCATTATTATTTAGCGTATTTAATCCAATCGGTTCAAATTCTTTTTTTAAGGCATTCGCAATGGCAGGGACCACTTCAAAAAGGTTCCTGGCAATTTCTGGAGTTAGTTCAAATAAGTTTTCCTTATGTATTTTCGGAATAACTAATGTATGTCCTTTTGTTACCTGTGTAATATCCAAAAAGGCTAATACATGCTCATTCTCAAAAACTTTTGCGGATGGAATTTCTCCATTAACAATTTTACAAAAAATACAATCGCTCATTACATACACGATCCCTTCTGATTGGTTTGTATTATTTTACCATACAAACTCCAAAAAGAAAAAGGCAGGATCCGCATGGAATCCTGCCCTCTCGAAGGGGAATTGCTTCAAAAGGTACGTTCAATAGGAGTGTTCTTTGATAAACACCTCATTTTTCATAGAGTGTTTTTTATAAAGAGACATTATTGTTCAAGCTGACCATCCCCTATAGTGTTTTTATATGTTTTCCCAACTTATAAAAACAGGTAGCGATCTGCGGTAAACACCTCATTTAATGTTTATTTTTTTAAGATAAACAGTTACTTGGTGTTACTAGAACTCAAAATGGTTCCTGTGCACTTTGTACAAAACAACCATCCCCTTATCTGAAACGGATTGGAAGCTCACTTATTTGAAATGTAAATTGTCTTTGACAGACACCTCATCTCAAGTTTTGATGAATCGCTTCATCGAAGTAAGTTATTTCCCCTTCGAATATTATGATGTCCGATGTGAAAAGAAATATACAAAAAAAAGATAAAAAATTGAATTTCTATTTTTATCAAGGACAATTTGTTAAAATAATAAAATAATCGTGCTTAGGAAGGACGTTGCAAATGTCTTTATTAATGATCGAAAATCTTGTCGGTGGATATACCCGAAACCCTGTCTTAAAAGATGTTTCCTTTGAAGTAAAGGAAAAAGAAATCGTCGGCCTTATTGGATTAAATGGGGCGGGCAAAAGTACAACCATAAAACACATTATTGGATTAATGGAACCACACCGTGGTGCAGTAAAAATAAATGGACAAACCTTTACAGAAAATAAAGAAGCTTATCGTAAATTGTTTACGTTTGTTCCAGAAACCCCGGTTTTATATGAAGAATTGACCCTTGAGGAGCATTTGAAACTTACGGCAATGGCATACGGTCTTGATGAGGCCACTTATAAAGAGCGTATTACATCATTGCTGACAGAATTTCGTATGGAAAAGCGTTTAAAGTGGTTTCCTGCCCATTTTTCTAAAGGCATGAAACAAAAGGTAATGATTATGTGTGCATTTTTAATTCAGCCGTCTCTATATATTGTTGATGAACCTTTTGTCGGGCTTGACCCGCTGGGTATTCAATCTCTACTTGATTTAATGAAAAAAATGAAAGATAACGGTGCAGGTATTTTAATGTCCACTCATATTTTGGCCACTGCGGAAAAGTATTGTAATCGATTTGTGATCTTGCATGAAGGAAAAATACGTGCAAAAGGGACGCTTGAGGAGTTGAGGGTGCAATTTTCCATGCCAGCTGCTTCTTTAGATGATTTGTATATTCAATTAACAAAGGAAGAAAATTATGTTTGATGAAAAAAAGCTTTGGAAAGACCGAGCTAGCAGTCGTATTAAAGATTTAGGCAGGTATTTACGCTATATTTTCAATGGGCATCTGGTCGTTGTTTTATTGTTTTTAATTGGAACGGCCTCATTTTATTATCAAAAGTGGATTGAAACCCTTTCAGATGGTTTTCCTGCAGAAATAATTATCGCTGTATTGATTGGTATCTTGTTAACCTATAGTCCTGTTTACAATTTCCTGCTTGAAGCCGATCAGGTGTTTATACTCCCGCTTGAGGATAAATTAAAAGGATATTTTCTTCGTTCAGGAGGAGCGAGTCTTGTTTTTCAAGGGTATCTTCTCCTTATGGTGTTGGCAGTTTTGATGCCAATGTATGCCCAAATAAGTAGTACTGGCTTCCGTTCATTTATCCCCTTTCTAGTTATACTTTTGGCCTTAAAGGCTTGGAATTTAGCAACTAGCTGGCGAATCGACTATTTCGTACAATCTTCTATCCATAGATGGGACAACTTTGTTCGCTATTTAATAAATGCAACTTTTACATATTTGTTATTTAAACAAGCGAGTATTTTTATCCTATTGCTAATTGTGGTAGTTTATATTTTTTATTACTTTTACTTTTATGTTCAAACTAAGAAAATGGGCCTTAAATGGGATTTATTAATTAATCAAGAAGAGAAAAGGATGGCGTCCTTCTACCGGCTGGCAAATATGTTTACAGACGTACCAAAATTAAGGGATACGGTAAAAAGAAGAAAATGGTTAGATTTATTCATTAACCGAATTGCCTTTTCCCGAGATAAGACCTATCAATATTTGTTTTCGAGAGCCTTTTTACGGTCATCTGATTATCTAGGACTCTTTACGCGCTTAACAGTAATTGGTGCACTTGCGATTTATTTTATTGCTTTTGGGATAGGTCAAATTTTACTTGGAATTTTATTCTTATATTTAACGGGTTTTCAGCTTCTTCCACTTTGGAATCATCATCAAAATAAACTATGGGTAGACTTATATCCTGTGGAACAAAAATATAAAACAGGAGCATTTTACTCTTTATTAATGACCATTTTAGCGATCCAAGCAGTCATCTTTTCATTATTTATATTGTTTAAAGGTGATTTGTTCATATCGTTGCTATCTTTAGGTGCTGGACTTGTTTTTAGCTATGTTTTTGTTTATTTTTACGCTAGTAAACGATTGAAATCATAATCGGAAATCCCCTTTTAAATCATAGAAGGGGATTTTTTTGAAACTATTGGGCGGAGAACTTCGTATGTATGCATATTATTATTGTGGAGGGGTTGCCAATGAACGAGTATGAATTAAAGGTTTTTGAGGAAGTCGAAGAGTGGAAACGAAAATTAACGAGACGTTCAGGGATGATGAACCGATTATCGAAAAAAGCTCAAGTGAAAATAAATGAATTAATTCCTGAAAAGGTTCATGAGGTAATGACAGAAAGTATCAAAGCAATGGTAAAAGCAACGTTATTCGGCTCGCAGGTGACAACAAATAAGGATCAGGCATGTGGGTTAACGCTTGCTGAAAGAGATGAATTGGCAGCTAAAAAAATCACTGCCTTTCAAAAGACAGCGATGATTGAAGGTGCGGGGACTGGTGCTGGTGGTATTTTGCTTGGACTTGCTGACTTTCCGTTACTGCTTTCCATTAAGATGAAATTTCTATTTGAAGCAGCATCCATCTATGGGTTTAATACAAAGGAATATGCAGAAAGACTTTTTATTCTTCATGTTTTTCAGCTTGCATTTTCAAGTGAGGACATACGTAAGAGTACACTAGATGAAATTGAAAACTGGGAGAATCGAAAGCGGGTTCTTGTGGAAATGGATTGGCGCAAGTTTCAGCAGGAGTATCGGGATTATATCGACTTAGCTAAAATGCTCCAACTAGTCCCGGGCATTGGAGCTTTTGTCGGTGCTTATGCCAATCACAATCTCCTTAAGCATTTAGGAGAAACAGCTATGAATGCCTATCGATTAAGACTACTGCAAAAATCCCCTGACCCAATTTGAGTTCAGGGGATTTTCCTTAATCATTACCATGAATACTAATTGCGGCCACACCCAATGTTTTCGCTGCAATTAACATTGCCTTTTCATCAATATCAAATTTGGGGTGATGATGAGGGTATCCTGTTTCGCTACCTACCGGCTTTGCTCCAGTGAAGAAGAATGTACCTGGCACGTTTTGCAAATAATAGGCGAAATCTTCACCGCCCATTTGCGGCTCGCTTTCTTCCATAGTGGTTACTTCTGCGACCTTCTGTGCACAGGAAGTCAAATAAGCGGTTTCTTTCTCATGATTGACCACCGCAGGGTAGCCCCTATCAAACCTAAATTCATACGAACTGCCTGACATAGAGCATGTACCAGCAATAATTCTTTCCATTTCATCCTCGATAAATTGACGGACGCTATCATTAAAAGTCCGCACAGTGCCAATGAGACGCGCTTTGTCAGCTATAACGTTGAAGGCATTCTGTGCCGTGAAAGAGCCAATGGTGACAACAGCGGAATCAATCGGATTAATCCTGCGACTGACAATTTGCTGTAGATTTAAAACAAGCTGAGAAGCAATTACGATGGCATCTACCGTTTTATGTGGCTGGGCACCATGACCGCCTTTACCCTGGATGTCAATTTCAAAGCGGTCAGCCGCCGCCATGATTGGTCCGGTTCGATATTGGATGGTTCCCGTCGGTTCACTTGCCCATAAATGAGTACCAAAAATCACATCAACACCATCTAAACATCCATCTTCAATCATTGAAATCGCACCACCAGGAGCATACTCCTCAGCGTGTTGATGGATAAAAACATATGTGCCTTCCAATTCCTCTTTTAAATCGTTGATTGTTTTTGCTAGGACGAGGAGAGTAGCCGTATGACCATCATGTCCACAAGCATGCATCACTCCTGGAACTAAGGATTTGTATGGAACTTCCTTTTCATCCTGAATGGGTAATGCATCAAAATCAGCGCGTAATGCAACCGTTTTACCAGGCTTCTTTCCATAAACCTTAGCAACTACACCATTACCACCCACGTTAACTCTTACTTCAATTTGGAGCTTCTCATAAAAGGATTGAATGAATTTTGCTGTATTATATTCCTTAAAAGATAACTCTGGATGCTGGTGCATATAACGGCGTAAGGCAACCATTTCTTCATATGACCCTTCTAAGACAACAAACAGCTTGTTTAACAAATCGATTCCCCCAAACGTATCAGAAATAAAGAATGTATTTTCAAACTATTTTATCACTTTTATCCTATAAAGTAGATTTTTATATTCCTTTTCATTATACTTTTATTAGAATTTCTACTAGATAGATGCAGGAAAGGGTTTGGGGAATGGGGAAAAATCAAAACAAGTGGAATCCTTCTTTTATTTTTATGTTTATTGCTGTATTATTTGCCTTATTTACTACAATCAAAGTTGGTATCCACAGCCAATTTTGGATTGATGAAAAAATAGCAGGGTTATTCTCACATGTACCTAAGACAATCATTCCATTATTTATTCAACTAACAGAAATGGGGGATAAAAAAGGGATTGGGGTTGTGGCCTTGCTTGCGTTAGCCTGGTTACTACTAAAAAAAAGGAACTATGTTGGTGCTGCCGTCCTGGCCTTATCAATAGCATTAGGTAATGAAATTAGTAAGCTTTTAAAAGATCTTTTTGAGCGCCCAAGGCCAGACCTTGAACATCTTGTCAATGTGAAAAGCTACAGTTTTCCGAGCGGTCATGCCATGGTAGGGATGATTGTTTATTTTATGATTGCGTATCTTTTAATTGAGGGAACAAAATCAAAGGCAGGAAAAATAACCATTGCTGCAATTACAACCATCTTACTATTATTAATAGGTGCTAGCCGAATTATATTACATGTTCATTATCCTTCTGATGTCCTTGGAGGCTATGCTTTAGGTTATCTTTGGGTAGTGATTTGGATTCAAATATATACCTATTTAAAAAAAGCTATAAAATAAGTAAAGAGGCTGATCACTGGATCAGCCTCTTTACTTGGTTTAAATGAGAAACATTGCTGCAATCGTTGTCACGACGAGACCGATCACAACTGGTAGAAGGTTTCGTCTGGCTAGTTCAAATGGATCAACATTACAGATAGCGGCAGCCGGGATTAACGCCCATGGTACAAGTGTTCCGCCGCCTACCCATATAGCAGCGATTTGCCCGAGTGCAGTCAATGTGGCAGCACCTTTACCTATAGCCACAGCAAATAGGCTGGCAACGGATCCGGCAAGCGATATGCCTGAAAAGCCTGAACCATCCAGACCAGTGATGGCCCCTACAGTAGTTAGGGTAATCGCCCCAACTTCTTTGCTTAACGGAACGATATTCGCGAGAGAAACGCCTAAATCATTGACAATCCCTTGGGAAGCCTTCGGTAAAAAGTCACCAATGATTTTCCCAAATCCGGCGTCACCCAAATAGAAGAATGCGGCAATTGGAATAACAGGACCAAAAACTTTAAAACCAAATTGGAATCCTTCTATTAAATATTGTGTTGTTTTTTCTAAGCCTTTATTTTTATGGCTCGTTAAAGTGATTAACAGAAGAATTAGAATGGAGGTACCACCAATTAATGCTGTGGCATCACCACCTGCTAAATCAAGGATTGACATGGCGGCAACATCTGCAGCAAATAATAATGGTACTAATATAGCAAAGAAGCGTTTTTGAGCAAGTGATAAAAGCGCAGGATGGTCAGTGCTGCTCGAAGGCGAATCCGCGCTGACAGAAGTTGTAGTGGTTAGAACACCACGCTTCATATCCCTTCGTAAGAAGTAGAATGCCGTAACGGTTGTAACAAGACCCATAATAAACACTAATGGAATGCTGGCATTAATAACATCTTGAATTGGAATACCGGCCGCATCAGAGGTTAGTTTGGGGGCAGCTTGGATCACGAAGTCACCAGATAAAGCGATTCCATGACCAAACAAGTTCATTGCCATGGCAACGCCAAGGGCAGGAAGTCCTGCTCGAATCGCAACTGGAAGTAGGACGGCACCTAAAAGTGCAACAGCAGGGGAAGGCCAGAAGAACCAGGAAATAATCATCATTAGAATTCCTATTGTCCAATAGGCGAGAGTGGGGTTACGGATAAGTTTTCGAAAAGGTGAAATCATGACATCATTAATTCCGGTTACCGTTAATGTATTGCTCATCGCTACAATTATTGAAATAACAAGAATAGTAGATAATAATTCTGTAATGGCATAACTGAAACTGTTGAAAATACTACTTATCGAATGACTTAACGACCCGGTTGCTGTGATAGCAATTAGGAAAATACCGACGATACAAACAATGGATGTGTCCCTTCTCATTACCATAAACCCAATAATAAGAACAATAAAGGTCACATATATCCAATGAAGTGCAGTAAGCTCGACAATCATACAAGTTCCTCCTTTCTTTCACCCAGGGGGGCTATAGCCCTGTTGGATGTAATACAGAATATGAAAATTGCATCAAGTGGTGAGAGCTAAAAGTGAAAAAATATTGGGAAGTCAGCCTGCAGATTTAACGAATTTTAAAACATAAAAACGACTTTTTTTTGACAGTTAATAGCGTTATCTATACACAAATAGGATTAATAGATATAGTAAATACAGTTTAGAAAGAATCAGAGAGTTTTAAATTCATGCTATATATATTAAAATGGACAACAGACATGTTTTTGAAAGGTGGACTACCCTAATGACAAGACCGATTAATGAAACATTTTTAAAAGCAGCCAGAGGTGAGAAAACTGACCATGTACCTGTATGGTATATGCGCCAAGCTGGTCGTTCACAACCAGAGTACAGAGAGATTAAAGAAAAGTATTCCTTATTTGAAATCACTCACCAGCCTGAGCTTTGTGCGTATGTAACGCGCTTGCCTGTTGAACAATACAACGTCGATGCAGCCATTTTATATAAAGATATAATGACACCCCTGCCAGCGATTGGCATGGAGGTAGAAATAAAAGGTGGGATTGGACCAGTTATTGACAATCCAATCCGTTCTTTAGCAGATGTTGAAAAACTAGGAGAAATTAATCCAGAAGAAGATGTTCCTTATGTATTGGACACCATTAAATTATTAACCCAAGAGCAATTATCCGTGCCATTAATCGGTTTTTCTGGTGCACCATTTACTTTGGCAAGTTATATGGTCGAAGGCGGCCCTTCTAAAAACTATAATAAGACCAAAGCGTTTATGTACACCGAGCCAAAGGCATGGTTTGCACTTATGGAGAAACTTGCGGACATGATCATTACATATGTAAAGTCGCAAATTAAAGCTGGTGCAAGGGCCATCCAGATTTTTGATTCATGGGTGGGAGCACTCAATGTAGAGGATTATCGTTATTTCATTAAGCCTGTCATGAATCGTATCTTTACTTCATTAAAAGAGGAAAATGTTCCGTTAATTATGTTCGGCGTTGGTGCTAGCCATCTTGCATTAGAATGGAATGACCTGCCACTTGATGTTGTAGGTTTAGATTGGCGTCTGCCAATTCACGAGGCAAGGGAAATGGGCATTCATAAAACCGTTCAAGGCAATCTTGACCCGGCTATTTTGTTAGCTCCATGGGAAGTAATCGAAGAAAGAGCGAAAGCAATATTAGACCAAGGAATGGCACAAGATGGTTACATCTTTAATTTGGGTCACGGTGTATTCCCTTCAGTTAACCCAGAAACGTTGAAAAAATTAACTTCATTTGTCCATGAGTATTCAGCATCAAAACTCAGTCGTTAAGTTTCCATCTTAAGTCTTTAAATTGGTAAGCAGTCCAATTTTTTGGCACAATAATATGGGCTGCTTGATATTGGGTCTTTAAGAGTACTCCAGCTTTTATTGGCCCGCAACCTAATCAGTCGTCCAACATTGAATACGGAAAAGCGAAGAGACTTGAAAATGAGGTGCGGACATGACAAAAAAGAAAATGGGTCTGCTGGTAATGGCATATGGTACCCCATATAACTTAGATGATTTAGAGGGGTACTATACACATATTCGCCACGGCCGGAAGCCAACTCCAGAAATGATTGAAGAGCTTCGCGGTCGGTATGAAGCGATTGGCGGGATTTCCCCTTTGGCAAAGATCACACTCGAGCAAGCAGAAAAACTCGAAGAACATCTAAATAAAATTCAACAAAATATAGAATTCAAAATGTATCTTGGTCTAAAACATATCCAGCCGTTTATTGAAGATGCTGTTCATCAAATGCATGCTGATGGGATCGAAGAGGCTGTAAGTATAGTTCTTGCTCCGCATTTTTCAACCTTTAGCATAAAATCCTATAATGGAAGAGCCCAAGAAGAAGCAGAAAAATTAGGCGGGCTAAAGATAAGAACAATTGAAAGCTGGTATCAGGAACCAAAGTTTATCGATTATTGGGCAGGAAAGATTAAGAAAATCTTTGACCAAATGCCTGAAGAAGAAAAGGCTGATGCTGTACTCATCGTTTCAGCGCATAGTCTGCCAGAGAAGATTCTGCAGTTTGGGGATCCATATCCGAGTCAACTGAAAGAAACAGCTGACTTAATTGCTGAACAGGCTGGTGTAAAAAAATACGTTGTTGGCTGGCAAAGTGCTGGGCAAACTCCAGAGCCTTGGCTGGGTCCAGATGTTCAGGATTTAACAAGGGATTTATATAAAGAGCATCATTATAAGGCATTTGTTTATGCACCTTTAGGGTTTGTATCTGAACACCTTGAAGTGCTTTATGATAATGATTATGAATGTAGAAAAGTGACGGAAGAATTAGGTGTAAGCTATTATCGACCGGAAATGCCAAATGCAAAGGAAGAATTTATTGATGCATTGTCGACTGTTGTTCTTAAAATGACAGCTGAGTAAGATTCAGATTAGTGGAAGAAGGTGAGCACCGTGGCGGAAGAAAAACAAAAGATTATCATCATTGGGGGAGGAATTGCTGGGCTCACATCAGCTTTTTATCTTCAAAAAGCAATTCAAGAACATAATCTCCCGTATGAAATTAAACTCATCGAAGCATCACACCGTCTCGGTGGCAAAATGCAAACCGTTGTCAGGGACGGTTATACGATTGAGAGAGGTCCGGATTCATTTTTAGCACGAAAGACAAGTATTTCCAGGTTAGCTGCGGAAGTAGGGATGGATGATCAATTAGTCCATAATTCCACGGGAAAATCATTCGTTTTAGTTAACGAGAAACTTCACTCAATGCCCGGTGGTTCGATCATGGGAATTCCAACGGAAGTAGGACCTTTTCTCACAACAGGTCTTTTTTCTATTCCCGGTAAACTAAGAGCTGCGGCAGATTTCCTTTTACCTCGGTCCGAAAGCGGAAGAGACCAATCATTAGGAGAATTCTTCAGAAGAAGACTAGGCGATGAGGTTGTCGAAAATTTAATTGAACCATTATTATCTGGGATTTATGCGGGTGATATAGATCAATTAAGCCTCATGTCTACTTTCCCGCAATTCTATGAGGTAGAACAGAAATATAGAAGCCTGATCATTGGCATGAAAAAATCTACCCCTGCCCAACCCAGCAAACCTGAAAGTAAGGAAAAAGCTAAAGGAGCTTTCTTAACATTTAAAACGGGGCTTCAATCCTTTGCAGAAGCCATTGAAGCAAAATTGGATCCAATATCTATTTTAAAAGGACATCGTGTAGACAAAATCACCAAAGTTGAGAATAAGTATGAAGTTTATCTCAATAATGGGGAAACAATGGTGGCAGATAGCGTCATTGCAGCGACTCCTCATAAAATAACACAGGCGATGTTTGCAGAGTATAGTTTTTTTGATCCTTTGAAATCAGTCCCTGCTACATCAGTAGCAACAGTAGCTTTAGCATTTCCGGAAGAGGCAGTGAAAAATGACATCGATGGAACAGGTTTTGTTGTTTCTAGAAATAGTGATTATTCGATCACTGCATGTACTTGGACACATAAAAAGTGGGATCATTCAACACCGAAAGGGAAAGTATTACTCCGCTGCTATGTTGGGAGGTCTGGAGATGAAGCCATCGTTGACCTCTCTGATGACAGAATTATTAAGATTGTACTAGATGACTTGAAGAAAACGATGGACATCACAATGAATCCGGATTTTGCAATCATTTCACGTTGGAAAAATTCAATGCCCCAATATACAGTGGGACATAAACAACGTTTAGCTGACATTTTAAAGCATATGAAAACGGATCTACCTGGTGTATTTTTAGCAGGTTCTTCTTATGGTGGTGTTGGACTTCCGGATTGTATTGATCAAGGAGAGGCAGCTGTCAAAGACGTCCTGGAGTTTTTATCAGGAAAAGATTTTTCTAAAGGAGCTGTTCATTGATAACAGCTTCTTTTTTCTGCTTGCAAACAGGCAGGAATCGTTGTATACTCTAAAAGTATTAAATGACCGAATTGTTCAAGTGGTCATAATTTACTATGGTGGTTAATAGTCAATTATAGGGTTGTCTATGGGATAGTCCTTATTTTTTGATTAAAAATGACCAAATGAACAAAATGGTCATAAATATAAAAGGAGGATCATTAGTGAAAAACATGCTATTTAAGGAAGAGCTCCTTGCTATTGTAAGGAATAAAAAAGTGTTAATCCCAATTATTGCTGTCATGTTTGTCCCCGTATTATATGCAGGAATGTTTTTATGGGCATTCTGGGATCCATACGCAAAACTTGATGAACTTCCAGTTGCTGTTGTCAACGAAGATGCGGGTGCAACACTCGATGGGACCCATTTGAAGCTGGGTGATGATTTAGTAGCTAAGCTAAAGAAAAATAAACAATTTGGGTTTGAGTTTGTCGATAAAAAAGAGGGCTACGATAACTTAAAAGAACAGAAATATTATATGGTCATCGAAATCCCGAAGGATTTTTCAAAAAATGCGACAACTTTATTGGATGAGCAACCGGAAAAGCTGGAATTGGTTTATACACCTAATGAAAGTTATAACTTCTTATCTGCGCAAATCGGCGGCACGGCTGCAGAAAAAATCAAAACAGCTGTTGCTGAAAAGGTAACTGAAACTTATGCTGAAACCATGTTTGATAAAATCAGTGAGCTTGCCGATGGTGTTGTAAAGGCGAGCGATGGTGCTGTCCAGTTAAGTGATGGTTCTGTTGACCTTGAAAAAGGCTCAAAGGATTTAAATGAAGGACTTGCAACCCTTGCTGAAAAAACAAGTGAGTTTAACGGTGGAATGAAAGCAGCTGATGCCGGATCTAATAAGCTTGCAGTTGGTTCGATGGATTTGTATAACGGACTTACTACTTTAGCAAAAAAGTCGATTGAATTCGACAATGGTGTGAAGGCAGCAACTTCCGGCTCTAAACAAGTAGCCACAGGATCGACTGAGTTGAAAAAAGGGCTAGCAAAAGCTGATGCCAATCTTCCGTTGCTTATTGATGGAACGAAGGAGGTATCTGCAGGTGCAGAACAATTAAAACGTGACCTTCCCGCAGGAATTGCTGCAGGAATTGAAAAAGAATTGACTGGTAGTGTTGGCGAACTTAATGCGGGTATTGATCAATTTCAATCACAGTTAACTAACACATTAGTATCCCAAATTGCGGATCAAACAATAACGCAACAAACAGAGAAAATGCAGAAACTAGCCCAAACCTTAATTGAGAACAAAGTGGATCCAGCACTTGTTCAAGGAATAATGGCTAATGAGAAAAAAAATGCGCCAACGAAAGAACAGTTAGAGCAGCAAATTTTATCAGAACTTAACCCTAAAATGGAAGCTGGCTTTAACCAATTCAAAACAGGGGTAGATGAAAAATTAGCAGGTTCATCGAAGGGCTTAGAGGATAAAATTAAAGCACAAACAACCCCTTATTTTGATCAATTAATTGCCGGTATTGGCAAAGTTAATGGCGGTCAGCAGGAATTGCAAAAAGGGATCCATGATTTATATGCAGGTTCATCAAAATTAACAGATGGCACTAACAATCTTTCTGATGGGATCAGTCAGTTGGCAGATGGTGCTGATAAAATTACCATAGGAACCGGACAATTAGCATTAGGTTCGGGAAATCTGAAAAAAGGAGCCGCGGATCTTACAAATGGTATGAATCAATTAACAGCGGGTGCGTCTGCCCTAACATCTGGAACGGGACAATTGGCAGATGGTTCCGGGCAGTTAAAAGACGGTACATCCAAACTTTCTAATGGGGCCAAGGAATTAGCAGATAAACTTTCAGAAGGTGGAAAAGAAGTTGCAAAGGTTCACTCAAATGAAAAGACTTATAATATGATGGCAGCTCCGGTAAAGCTAGATAGTGAAAAAATTAATCATGTGCCAAACTATGGAACGGGATTTACACCATATTTCCTATCATTAGGCTTGTTTGTGGGTGCACTTCTTCTCTCAATTGTCTTTCCACTTCGTGATACAGCGATTGCTCCGGCCAATGGATTTAACTGGTTTTCTAGTAAGTTTTCAATCATGGCTGGGATTGGAATTTTCCAAGCTTTATTGGCAGATGTGATTCTTCTTGTAGGATTAGGTCTAGATGTTCAAAGCGTACCAAAATTTATTCTTTTTTCAATAATAACAAGCTTAACGTTTATCGCGTTAATTCAGCTCCTTGTCTCGGTATTTGCCGATGCTGGCCGCTTTATTGCGATTATTATCTTGATTTTACAATTAACTACCAGCGCCGGGACATTCCCGCTTGAGTTAATCCCGAACTTCTTACAGCATTTCAATGCCTATCTGCCGATGAGCTATTCGGTTCAAGGCTTTAAGGCTGTTATTTCAAGTGGCGATTACAGTTTCATGTGGCAAAATTTCATCATTCTAATAGGCTTTATGCTTATTTTCTCTGTAGGAACCATCGCTTACTTTACAATGAGATATAATCACAAATATAAACACCAAATGAATAATTAATGAAAAACCAGCCGTGAAAAAAATGCGGCTGGTTTTTTGTACTATACTGAAAAGAAATCATTTTTTGAGTATATTAGGAATATAAACATTGAATTGGAGGAGTTTAATTTGAAACTTACGGTTATTGGTTTTTGGGGTGGATATCCGAAACTGAATGCGGCTAGTTCGGGTTATTTACTTGAACATGAGGGATTTCGGCTATTAATCGATTGTGGAAGCGGGGTACTTTCTAAGCTCCAAAATATTATCCAGCCCGAAGAACTAGATGCTGTTTTACTTTCGCATTATCACCCAGATCACATTGCAGATATTGGTGTTTTGCAACATGCAAGATTAATCCAAGGCTTTTTAGGAAAGAAGACCTCAACCCTACCTCTATATGGACATGATATGGATCCATATGAATTTAGCAAATTAAACTATAAAGAGATTACAAAAGGAGTAGCCTATAATCCTAGTGAGATTCTTACAGTTGGTCCATTTCAAGTTTCATTTCTAAAAACAGACCATCCAGTCCCTTGTTATGCAATGAGAATAGAGGCAGATGGAAAAGCAATCGTCTACACTGCTGACAGCTCCTTTAAGGATGAATTTATCGAGTTTAGTCGGAATGCGGATGTATTATTATGTGAGTGCAACTTTTACGGACATCAAAACGGTAAGTCGGCAGGACATATGAATAGTATCGACGCCGGAAAATTTGCGCAAAAAGCTGATGTTATGCAATTAATTCTTACCCATTTGCCGCATTATGGCTCAATATCTGAGTTAATCACCGAGGCAGCCAGTGAATTTACTGGTATAATAATACTTGCAGAAGAATTTCAATCTATTTCACTCTAAGAAGGGGAAGTAAACTATGTTATTCATCGATAATAAAGGGATCACTGATCCGCAAATAAATTTGGCAATCGAAGAGTACGCACTGAAGAATCTTGATATTAATGAAACGTATTTATTATTTTACATAAATGAACCTTCTATCATAATTGGAAAGAATCAAAATACAATTGAAGAAATTAACACGGAGTATGTGGAAGGAAATGGAATTAAAGTAGTCCGCAGGCTTTCAGGCGGTGGAGCGGTTTATCATGATCTTGGAAATTTAAACTTTAGTTTTATTACCAAGGATGACGGGGAAAGTTTTCATAACTTCCGTAAATTCACGGAGCCGGTCGTGGCAGCATTGAAAAAGTTAGGAGTAAATGCGGAATTAAGCGGCAGAAATGACTTAGAGGTTGGAGGTCGAAAAATCTCTGGTAATGCCCAATTTTCAACAAAGGGCAGAATGTTTAGCCATGGTACATTGATGCTTAATTCAGAAATCGAAAATGTGGTTTCAGCTTTAAAAGTAAAAAAAGATAAAATTGAATCAAAAGGAATTAAATCAGTTCGCAGTCGGGTTGCAAATATTTCTGAGTTTCTTACTGAAAAGGTGGAAATTGCTGAATTCCGGTCTTTATTGTTAAAGAATATTTTTGAAGGGCAAGATGAAATACCAGAATATGTTTTGACGGACGAGGATTGGGAAAAGATTTACCAGCTATCAAAAGAACGCTATCAAAACTGGGAATGGAACTATGGGAAGTCACCTAAGTTCAATCTACAGCACTCTCACCGCTTCCCAGTAGGCTCCATTGATGTCCGCCTTGAAGTTAATAAAGGTGTCATTGAAAATTGTAAAATCTACGGTGACTTTTTTGGTGTTGGTGAGGTAAGTGAAATTGAGGAGAAGTTAACAGGCACCCGCTATGGAAAAAATGAAATTGACAAGGCGCTTGCAGATATTGATACAACCCATTACTTTGGAAATGTTACGAAAGATGAGTTTTTAAACTTACTATACTAAGACCAGGGCACAGCGTTTATTGCGCTGTGTTTTCCGTTTTGTGTGAATATTTAGTATTATACTTGAATAGATTACTTTCTTTTAATATAATATATTTAGAAAATTGTAACAATTTTATGAATGAGCATTCATTCAACTTAGGGGGAGAAATATGAATCTTTTATCACAGTTTGAAGAATCTGCGAAGAACTTTTCCACTAAACCGGCCTATTATTTTATGGACCAAACATGTACTTATGCTGAATTGGATGGGGCAATTACGAAATTTGCATCGGGTCTCGAAAAATTAGGGGTGAAAAAGGGGGATCATATCGCATTATTGTTGGGTAACTCCCCTCACTTTGTGATCAGCTTATATGGGGCATTACGGTTAGGGGTAACTGTTATTCCCGTGAATCCCATTTATACTGCAGATGAGATTAGCTACATATTAAATAATGGCGATGTCAAAGTAGTGATTGCGCTTGACCAAGCGATCCCGTTAGTCGAAAAAGTGCATACTTTCCTACCGAAAATTAAGCATTATATTTTTTGTGAAACGACCCCAAATAGCAGAATAGAATCGAAAATTGAAAACCTCTCAGGATCTTCAAAAATGAAATCGTTTACAGCGATCGTGGCTTCTGGAGAATTAAACTTTAAGGGACCAAATCTCGAAGACGATGATACAGCCATTATTCTTTATACCTCGGGTACAACTGGCAAACCAAAAGGTGCTATGTTAACCCATAAGAATTTGTATAGTAACGCTAAAGATGTCAGCGAATATTTGAAAATGAATCCCGATGATAGAATAGTAACGGTTCTGCCGATGTTCCATGTTTTCTGCTTGACGGTCGCTTTAAATGCACCATTATTAAGTGGGGCGACACTATTAATTGCACCCAAATTTAGTCCAAAGGAAATTTTTGAGCTTATCAAGAATAATCAGGCGACTGTTTTTGCTGGTGTCCCGACCATGTATAATTTCCTCTTCCAATTTCCTGATGGTAATCCTGAAGACCTAAAATCCTTACGCTTATGTATTTCAGGAGGAGCTTCATTGCCTGTTGTCCTCTTAAAGAATTTCGAACAAAAGTTTAATGTTGTAGTATCTGAAGGTTATGGTTTATCGGAGGCTTCACCTGTTACTTGCTTTAATCCGCTAGACCGCCCGCGCAAGCCCGGTTCAATCGGAACATCTATCCTGCGTGTCGAAAATAAAATTCTGAATGAGCTTGGTGAGGAAGTACCTGTTGGTGAGGTGGGTGAACTTATTGTTCGTGGTCCCAATGTAATGAAGGGGTATTATAAAATGGCAGATGAGACGGCGGCGGCCATTCGGAATGGGTGGCTTCATACCGGTGACCTAGCCAGAATGGATGAAGATGGTTATTTTTATATTGTCGACCGAAAAAAGGACCTAATCCTTGTTGGAGGCTATAATGTCTACCCGCGAGAAGTGGAGGAGGTTATTTATAACCATTCGGATGTTGTAGAGGTGGCTGTCCTTGGCGTTCCAGACCCAAATCTTGGTGAGGCTGTTAAAGCCTATGTTGTAAGTAAGAATCCAGGGCTAACGGCAGAACAATTACTAGATTATTGCAGGGAACACTTGGCTAAATATAAACTTCCATCTTCGATTGAATTTATCAAAGAACTTCCAAAAAATACAACTGGGAAAATATTAAGGAGGGCACTAAAGGCACAAGTAACCCAAACTATCAGTAACTAATTCTTAAATAGTTGGGCAGGTCACTTTTACAGTTCTAATTTGTCCTTTTTTAACTAAACTAAGTATAGAGAGTCTGTACACAAAGGAGGGACAAATTATGGCTAGAAAAATGGGAGTCTATGCGGTTATGGGCTACATTCTATATGGATTATTTTTTTATTGGTATTTATTCCATTTTACCGATACAAACCTGCCATTTGAATACGAAGGATCAAAGGCGGACCCGACGACCTTTTTAAATGGCAGGGAACTTATGCTGAGCGAGGAGTATTCAAAAATAAGGAATTTATTATTTTTCCTATCTACACCTTTTGAATGGCTTTTATATTTCTTAATTTTATTATTCGGTTTTTCCAAGGCATTCAAGCGCTGGGCGGAAAACTCATCAAAGTATAAGCTGCTTCAAACAGCCATTTATCTTATTTGGTTATCGGTATTCGCTTATTTGGCGACTTTTCCTCTAAGCTATATTAGTTTTTCTTTATCAAAAACATATAATATTTCAACTCAAACCTTCGCTTCCTGGATGAAGGATGAGTTGATTGACTTTTGGCTTAATTATGGGACATGGTTGATCATTGTCCCCGTATTATACTGGCTCATGAAGAAAAGTCAAAAGCGGTGGTGGCTATATGGATGGCTTTTATCGATTCCATTTACATTATTTATGATGTTTCTCCAGCCAGTTGTTATTGACCCGTTATACAATGACTTTTATCCATTAACAAATAAGGAATTGGAAACGAAGATACTGGCTTTGGCCGATAAGGCTGATATTCCAGCACAACATGTTTTTGAAGTGAATAAGTCAGAGGAAACGAATGCTTTAAATGCCTATGTTACAGGAATTGGGTCTAATGCTCGGATTGTCCTGTGGGATACTACCTTAAATAAATTAACAGATGATCAAATTTTATTTATCATGGCTCATGAAATGTGCCATTATGTCGAGAAACATATTTACTTTGGAATTGCAGGATATTTGCTAATTTCGCTGCTCGGATTGTATTTGACGTATCGGATTATGAATTGGGCAACAAGACGCTGGGGCAAGGAATTAAATATCTCAGACGTTAGAGATATCCGATCACTTCCATTATTTTTTATGATTCTTTCGATGCTCCTATTTGCTGCAAGTCCACTGACGAATTTTACTTCTCGTTATCAGGAAACACGCGCTGACAAATATGCGATTGAGATGACCAAAAATCCAGAAGCAGCGATTACTTCTTTTCAGGAATTAACCCGCTCTGGATTAAGTCAAGTAAATCCACCGCTATTGGTGAAAATTTTCCGCTATACCCATCCTTCAATGCTTGATAGAATTTCAATGCTTGAAGATTATGAAGTTAAACATAGGAACAAATAAATACAATCCATGGGAAGGCTGAGACATTTTGATATGTCTACAGTCTTTTTTTTTACAAAAATATGTTATTTGACGAGCCTTCGTCCACTTACATTTCCTATTTACGTGTTAGAGAAATATACAATAAAAAAGCCGTCAATCTATGACGGCTTTAACAAAATTCTACGTTCCAAATCGTTTGTTGATTTCATTGAGCTGTCCGGATAGAAGGAGGAATGACTTTTTGTCTTGACAATCAATGGCCACATCAATTTTCTGTAATAATTTTTCTTTTTCTACTTTTAGTTGAATTTCGGACAACAGCATTTCGATGTACAAATCTTGGACGAAGTTCTCCTTCAGACGATTTCGTTTCATGGCTCCTAGTTTCATTAATTCCGTGTATGATTTTTCATTCATGAAAATCACCTCTGTTGCTTTTTAAAATTATATGGTTTTTTTTGAAGAATATCATTAGTTTTTATAATTTTCTGATAAATATTTCTTTGACATGAATTTTGTGAATAAATTAGGAACAATTCAGAAAAGTGAGGGAATTAAAAACCGGTAGTGGTAAGATATGGTGGATAATATGAAAAGGAGTTGAATGGGTTGAAGCATCCTCAAATCGAAGAATATGAGATAAATACGTGGACGATGTTTGTAGAACCGGTGACATATGGAGGGAAAATTTATTCACGTGCAGTAGAATTGGAAGATGAATTCTTGTCACCCTTTAAGCCATTGGATATCATCAAAAAAGGCTGCGTTTATTTTGGTGTTGATTACGAAAGCAGGAAAAAGGGAACAAGACAACTAATTGGCTATTCTCGAAAAATCCCAATTGTTATTGAACCAACTAACCACATCTATTTTTTTCCTACCGTATCACCGCTAACTCCTGAGTGTATATGGATTTCACTTGAGCATGTGGAGTGTTATCGTCGCGTTTCCTCTAAGAAAACGATGATTATTTTCCGCAATAAGCAATCTCACATTTTTCCAGTTCCAATTGGTACAATTGAGGGGCAAATGTTAAGAACCTCATTACTAAAAACAAAACTTTTGCAAAGAATAGAAAGTAATGGGAGAAAGTTATTTTATCAGCCTAACGGGCCCCAGTCGTTAAATGCCTTGGAAAGATCCCGTGAATATGATGCTGATTCCCATTCAAAAGACCCGAAATAAAGGGTTGAATTTTCTTAACTATTAACGGGACAGATGTTTTTTTAATAAATAGGCCTCCATTAATTCTTGGACTTTGTTGCGGATTCTTGGATTAAAGTAATTATGATTTTCTTCATAGCCTTTATAAATAAACCTGTACAACGTAAAAGCATCGTCCCGTTTTGTTTCAATCACCTGAAGTTTATTCTTTTTCATATATAGTTTTACCTCAGCAAGTTCCCTTTGGATCTCCTTCATCGTTTCCTCAATCAAATCCAAATATGGTTGTTTTAATTTAAACGGGCTATTTGCAACTACAGTTAAATCCCTGTTTAAGATAATTAGAACCATTGGTAAATACATAGCCTTTTCCATTATGTCTCGATCATCTTCGGGGATTCTAGTCATTTTTTCAGTCACACCTTTCTAAATTAAACGAACAAACGTTCTTCTTTATTTTACAAAAAAGAACCGTCAAAAGCAATAGGACTTTCCATTTACAAAAACCCGTCATTGGGCGAGTTTTATTTATTGAAATGTTTAGTTGATATATGAGAAAGTTTTTATTAATAGAAGGATATCTGATAGGGGAAAATGAATTAAATGAAGAAACCCTGAGAAAGAAAAAACAGTTATAAATTTAGGAGAATAAAAAACCTGGATGAATAGGTGATTAACAATGAGATCTGATAAATATCAAACCAAGAAAAAGAGAAGATGGCCATCCGTTTTACTTGTCTTCTTACTGCTAATAGGTGCAGGGGCAGGTTATGCTTATTATCAATACAAGCAGGGCGTTAACCAATCATTAAAAAAAATGAATAACAAAGCATCAAATGTTGTCTATGCTTTCGAAGGAAAAAAGGATCAGTATGGGGGGACAAATATCCTCGTGCTTGGTAGTGATGCTAGAGGAAAGGAAAAATCTCGGGCAGATACAATCATGATTGTTCATTATAATGAAGACAAAGGAACATTTAAACTAACTTCTATTATGAGGGACAGTTACCTTGAGATTCCGGGACATGGACAGCATAAGGTTAACTCCGCATTCGCACGCGGTGGTCCAGAATTAATGAGACAAACGATTAAGCAAAATTTTGATATTGACCTCCAATACTATGTCATTGTGGACTTTCAAGGATTTGTGCAACTAATTGATGAAGCATTCCCCAATGGTGTAGAGATCGATGTGGAAAAGAAAATGTCAAAAAATATTGATGTCACTTTAGAACCAGGTCTGCAAAAATTAAATGGAGCAGAAATGCTCGGGTATGTCCGCTACCGTCATGATGCGATTGGTGATTTTGGAAGGGTAGAACGTCAACAAAAAGCGGTTAAGGCCATTGGGGACCAATTGATGGGCCTCCAAACGATTCCAAAACTCCCGAAGCTAATTGGAGTTGTCACGCCTTATGTGAATACAAATATGAGCACTTCCGACATAACATTTATGGCTAAAGATTTCTTTTCGAATGATCGAGGAAATATCGATACGTTACGGATTCCTGTTGAAAATAGCTATTCCGATGCTCGAATCTCAGGGGAGGGAGCCGTATTAGAGATCGATGTCGAAAAAAATAAAGAGGCACTCCATCAATTTATTACAAAGTAATCATAGGCACAGCTAATTAGTAAAAAATGAGGAGAAACCGGATGGATATTGAATCATTAAAAGCATGGTTTACGCTTGAACATATTATGAGTCTTATTCAAGAATACCGAGCTCTTGGACCCATACCAGGCATATTGCTTATTGTCATTGAATCATTCTTGCCATTTCTCCCATTGTTTTTATTTGTAATGGCTAATGCCAGTGCCTTTGGACTTTGGTTAGGATTTTTGTATTCATGGCTTGGAGCCTGTATCGGGGCACTGCTCGTATTTTCGCTTATTAGAAGGTATGGGCAAAAAAGGTTATTATCCTTTCTACCTAAGCACCCTCAAGTCCGTAAGCTAATGGACTGGGTAGATCGTCATGGGTTTGGCCCACTCTTTCTACTGCTTTGTTTTCCATTTACACCCTCGGCAGTTGTTAACATTGTCGCTGGTCTTTCCAAAATTCGATTTTCCCAATACATGCTGTCCGTTTGTATTGGGAAAATGGTGATGATTTTCACGATTAGTTTTGTTGGCTATGATATTCAGTCATTACTGACGAAGCCTCTTCGGACTGTTGTAGTATTGCTTGTTATTTTCATTCTTTGGTATGTTGGTAAAAGAATTGAAGGCAGAATGAATAAGGGCACGGAAACTGACCATAATGGTGAAATAGATAGAAATTATAAGCAGGAGAAACGGAGGAGCTTTAATGAAGATTGAATGGAAAAAGGAAGGCATGGAATGGGCAAAGGCTTTTGCGATTGGTATCATTATTTTTGCTTTTATTCGTACATTTTTCTTTTCAAATTATGTGGTAGAAGGCGAATCGATGATGCCGACGCTACAGGATGGTAACAAACTGGTAGTCAACAAGCTTGGTTATCAAGTCGGGGAATTGAACAGATTTGATGTCATCGTTTTTCATGCCAATGAAAAAGAGGACTTTGTCAAACGTATTATTGGGCTGCCAGGGGATAAAATTGAATATCGTGATGATCTATTGTTTATAAATGGGCACAAGTATGAGGAGCCATTTTTAAATGTTTATAAACAAAAATCACCTGGAATCAGGATTACTGGAGATTTCAGTTTAAAGGAAATAACCGGTGAAAATATAGTTCCTGATGGGAAATTGTTTGTCCTTGGTGATAATCGATTAGGTAGTTGGGACAGCCGCCAATTCGGTTTTATCTCAGCTAGTCAAGTTGTCGGCAAAGTTGATTTACGTTATTGGCCATTAACTGAAATGGACGTCCATTTTTAGATGAATAGATTAAGGGAGGAGCACGATGATTAAATCGTGTTTTTTTCTGTCATAAAATTACCATTTCTGCCTCTAATCTGTTTTATGGCAATACAAACGTTTGTGCTTGTTTTATGATAGAATGAGAGATATAAAGTTTATGAGTGGTTGTGGAAAGCGAGGTTTTTTCATGTCATTAAGAATGGTAATCGGGCGGTCAGGAAGCGGAAAAACAGCTATGTTCCTTGATGAAATAAAGGGGCGGCTTGTGGAAAACCCAGATGGGACACCGATCATTTATATCGTTCCAGAACAGATGACGTTTTTATCTGAATATCGCTTGGCAACTGACCCAGCAATTAGCGGAATGATTCGTGCCCAAGTCTATAGTTTTTCCCGCTTGGCGTGGCGTATCTTGCAAGAAACAGGCGGGATTAGCCGAACACATTTAAGTAGTGTCGGGATGAGTATGTTAATACGCAAAATCATCGATGAGCAAAAGGAACAACTAAAGCTTTTTCAGCGAGCTGCAGATAAGAATGGTTTTATCCAGAAGCTTGAGCAAATGATAACAGAATTTAAACGTTACTGTATTAGGCCAGAGGAGCTAATTCAAGGCTCATCCTTATCGGGTGAAGATACCAATGCCTTAAATGATAAACTTCAAGATTTAGAAATGATCTATAAAAAGTTTGAGGACGAAGTATTTGGTAAATATATCGATTCGGAGGATTACTTTCAACTCCTATCCGAAAAAGTATCCTTCTCTTCGTATTTAATAGATGCAGAAATATATATTGATGGTTTTTATAGTTTTTCACCGCAGGAATATCAAGTAATGATCGAATTGATGAAACATTGTAAAAACGTTTCAATTGCATTGACGACTGATCACCTCTCGATTGATTCTCCACCGGACGAGCTTGATTTGTTTCGCTTATCAGGTGAGACTAGTTATTCTCTCTATGATTTAGCTAAAGCTAATGGTATTGAAATCGAGCAGTCTGTTGTTCTAAAAGAACAAAGAAAATGGACAGAGCCGTCTTTAAGTCATTTTGAAGAAAAATTTGATGCCCGGCCTGCAGTATCATATGTTGGTGAGACAAAAATTAATATTTGCCAAGCCGTAAACCGTAGAGCTGAGATTGAAGGGATTGCAAGAGAGATTCGCCAATTAGTCAGGACAAAGGGATACCGGTACCGGGATATCGCTTTATTAATTCGAAATGGCGGGGACTATCATGAGATTGTTGAACCAGTTTTCGACGATTATCAGATTCCCTATTTTATTGACCAAAAAAGAACGATGCTGAACCATCCATTGATCGAATTCATTCGCTCAAGCCTTGAAGTCATTAATTCCTACTGGCGCTATGAGCCGGTGTTCAGAGTGATCAAGACAGAATTGCTATATCCCCTACAAGAAAAGCCAGCAAAAATGCGTGAGAAAATGGATAAACTAGAGAATTATTGTTTAGCTTACGGAATTAACGGAAGTAAATGGACGAAAAAAGAGCGTTGGAGCTATCGACGCATTCGAGGACTGGAATTAGAGGTAAACTCGCAAACAGACCTTGAAAAAGAAATGGAACAAGAGTTAAATGAATTAAAGCTTATGGTAACTGCACCCATTTTACGGTTATCAAGACGTTTGAAAAAAGCGGATTCAGGCCGAAAATTTTGTGAAGCCATCTATTTGCTGCTAGAGGAATTGGATGTCCCAACAAAGCTTGAAAAATGGAAAGCAGCTGCCGAAGAAAAAGGTAATCTTGTAAAAATGCGGGAGCATGAACAAGTATGGAATGCCGTGATTGATCTCCTGGACCAATACGTTGAAATTCTAGGGGAAGAGCAAGTCACATTAAAGGCGTTTGCTGCTGTTTTAGAGTCAGGATTTGAATCCTTACATTTTTCACTTATTCCGCCGGCACTTGATCAGGTACTGATTGGGGATTTAGAAAAATCAAGGCTAAATGAAATCAAAGTAGAATTCGTAGTTGGTGTTAATGAAGGAATTTTGCCTGCAAAAATATCTGATGAAGGAATCCTCTCTGATGAAGACAGGGAAATGCTCCTAGCAACAGGTGTTAAAATCGCACCAAGCAGCCGGACACGTTTGCTGGATGAAAATTTTCTTGCTTATAAAGCTTTTACAGCACCATCAGAAGCCCTTTATGTTAGTTATCCACTTGCGAATGATGAAGGAAAAGCGTTAATTCCTTCTTCGTATATTAAGAGAATAAAAGATATGTTTCCTAATGCTAATGAGCTATTTTATGTGACAGACCCATCACAAGTTTCGGAGCCCAGTCAACTAGGCTTTATTTCAAATTTTACAACGACGTTATCTTTCCTTAATGCGCAGCTTCAATGGAAAAAGCGAGGGTACCCCATTTCAAATTTATGGTGGGATGTATATAACTATTACCTTGGAAGTTCGGGAAAGGGCAAAGCTCAAAAAGTGTTTTCAAGCCTTTTTTATACAAATTCAGCCGTACAGCTCTCTAAAGACTCAGCGGATGAATTATATGGTGAGGCCATTCAAGCCAGTGTTTCTAGAATGGAATTATATAACTCCTGCGCATTTTCTCATTTCGCTCAGCATGGACTAAAGCTTCGTGACCGGCAAGTGTTTCGTTTGGAGGCTCCGGATATTGGGGAGCTGTTTCATGCGGCACTAAAGCAGATTGCAGATATTGTTAATGAACAAAACCTTTCTTGGGCCGAGCTGTCGAGGAAACAATGTGAAAACCTTTCTAAGGAAGCGGTCAAGTCACTAGCCCCTAAACTGCAAAACGAAATATTGTTAAGCTCAGAGCGCCATCATTATATTAAACGGAAATTGGAGCAAATTATTACACGCGCTTCTGTCGTATTAAGTGAGCATGCAAAGGTAAGTGGATTCTCACCGATTGGTTTGGAATTAGGCTTTGGACCCAATGGAAAACTGCCGCCACTAACATTTTCACTGAAAAATGGAAAGAGAATGGAATTGGCCGGAAGAATTGACAGAGTCGATCAGGCAAAAGCGGAAGACGACAGCGTCTTTTTACGAGTGATTGATTATAAATCAAGTGAAAAAGATGTCAATTTTAGCGAAGTATATTATGGACTTGCCCTGCAAATGTTAACCTACCTTGATATTGTCATGACCCATTCGAATGAATTGGTTGAGATGAAAGCTAGTCCTGCGGGTGTCCTCTATTTTCACGTCCATAATCCATTCATTAATACAACTAAAATGCTAACGATTGATGAAATTGAAAAGGAAATGATGAAAAAGTTTAAGATGAATGGATTAATGTTAAGCGATCAAAATGTGATCCGGCTTATGGATCAAACACTTGAATCTGGTGATTCGCATATTATTGCCGCAGGAATAAAAAAGGATGGAAATTTATCCAAAAAATCCAAGGTTGCCAGTTTATCGGAATTTGACGATTTGAAAACGTATGTCCGGAATTTATATCAGAAAACAGGTAACGCCATTATTGATGGTCAAATAGACATTGCTCCTTATAAATTAAAGGACAAAACACCTTGTACATTTTGTTCTTATAAATCAGTATGTCAATTTGATGAATCAATTGAAACGAATCAATTCCGGGTTCTCACACCCCACTCGAAGGAAGATGTTTTAGAACTAATTAGGAAGGAGGTACGTCAATCTTGAGAAATTTCACCATACCGCCTAAGCCAGAAGACGTGACATGGACAGACGACCAATGGAAAGCAATTATGGCAAAGGATCGAGACATCCTAGTCGCAGCAGCAGCAGGTTCGGGAAAAACGGCTGTCCTAGTGGAAAGAATGATCCAAAAAATCCTGTCAAAAGAAGACCCGATGGATGTCGATGAATTATTGGTGGTGACCTTTACGAATGCATCAGCTGCAGAAATGCGCCATCGGATTGGGGAAGCATTAGAAAAAGCCATTGATGAAGACCCGTGGTCGCGCCATTTAAGAAAGCAACTGAGCTTATTAAATAAAGCATCGATTTCAACACTTCATTCCTTTTGTATGGAAGTGATTCGAAAGTATTATTACTTAATCGATGTCGATCCTGGATTTCGAATTGCCGATGAAACAGAGGCACAATTAATCCGAGATGAAGTGATGGACGAGTTGTTTGAAGAAGAATACGGGAAAAAAGATAATGAGGCATTCTTCAACTTGGTCGATTCATTCACAAGTGATCGAAGTGATGCCGCATTAATGGATATTGTACGATCGATATACGATTTTGCTCGCTCCAATCCCTTACCAGACCAATATTTAAAGTCAATCATTCGTATGTATGATGTTTCAGCTATTAATAATCTAGCCGAACTCTCCTTTATTCAGGCACTTCTTTTTGATATTGAGTTGCAACTAGAAGCTTCCAGAGAAATGATTAAGCGGGGATTAGAAGTAACAAAGCTCCCTGGCGGACCTGCACCGAGAGCTGAAAACTTTTTAGATGATTTAAAGATGATTGATACTCTTCTTCTTGCCAAGCAGGACTCATGGGAAACTCTATATCAAGCAATGCAGACCTGGTCTTTTTCACGGGCAAAGCAAGTGAAAGGTGACCAATATGATAAAGAGCTGACAGAAAAGGCCCAAAAACTCCGAGAAAAAGCGAAGAAAAAAATCCAAGATATCAAAGAAGAGCTATTTACGCGAAAGCCTGAAAGTTTTTTACGTGACATGGATGAGATGCGGCCGTTAATAGAAACGCTAGTTCATATTGTCAAAGAATTTTCTCTGCGGTTTGAAAAGGTAAAAAGAGAAAAAGGGCTTGTAGACTATGCAGATTTAGAGCATTACTGCCTTGCAATTTTGACAAAGGAAATCTCAGCAGAGGGAGAATTTCTTCCATCCGAGGCTGCACTCGCTTACCAAAGGCATTTTAAAGAGGTCTATTGCGATGAATATCAAGACACAAATATGGTCCAGGAAACGATCCTAAAGCTTGTAACTAAAAAGGATGAGTTGAATGGTAATATGTTTATGGTCGGAGATGTTAAGCAGTCGATTTATCGCTTTCGTTTGGCTGAGCCGAACCTTTTCTTAGGCAAGTATAATCGCTTTAAAGCCGACGGAGATTCTACGGGACTACGTATTGATCTAGCAAGAAATTTCCGAAGCCGAAAAGAAGTGCTCGATGCAACCAATTATTTATTTAAACAAATTATGGGGATTAAAGTTGGTGAAATCGAATACGATGAGGCGGCAGAATTGCGTGCTGGCGCACCGTATCCAGACGATGAGCCCTATCCGGTAGAACTTTTGCTTATTGATCAAAATGCACAGGATAATGGGTCACCTGTAACGGAAGGCGAGACAGAGGTGTCAGAACTAGAAGAATTTGATGCTATCGGGCTTGAACAATCCCAACTCGAAGCGAGGATAATTGCTTCTAAAATAAAAGAACTAGTTGCAAGTGGAGCACCTGTATATACTACAAAAACGAAATCCAATCGGCCACTTATGTATCGGGATACAGTCATCCTGCTCCGTTCAATGACTTGGGCTCCGCAAATTATCGAAGAGTTTAAGCAACAAGGGATTCCGATTTATGCTAATCTTTCAACAGGGTATTTTAATGCAACCGAAGTGGCAATTATGATTTCATTACTACGAGTTATTGATAATCCCTTCCAAGACATACCGCTTGCAGCTATTTTACGCTCACCCATCGTTGGGTTGAACGAAGAAGAACTATCAATCATCCGCATTCATCAGAAGCGAGGTTCCTTTTGGGAGGCTGTTACCGCTTTTTGCAAGAGTAAAGAAGCCAAAAATACGGCTGAATTTTACGAAAAGCTGCGCCGTTTTTATGACTTTCTAGCAGAGTGGCGCGGGGTGGCAAGACAGGGTTCGTTGTCTGAGTTAATTTGGCAGCTCTACCGTGATACCCAGTTTTATGACTTTGTCGGCGGTTTACCAGGGGGAAAACAGCGCCAAGCTAATTTACGGGCATTATATGACAGAGCTAGACAATACGAACAAACATCGTTCCGTGGGCTGTTCCGGTTTCTTCGTTTTATCGAGAGAATGATTGAAAGAGGGGACGATCTTGGTGCAGCAAGGGCACTTGGTGAGCAAGAAGATGTTGTTCGGATTATGACCATCCATAGTAGTAAAGGACTTGAATTTCCCGTTGTATTCATGGCGGGAATGGCACGGACTTTTAATATGGCTGATGTTCGGAAACCATATATGCTCGATAAAGAATACGGATTTGCATCTAAGTATGTAAATGCGGAAAAAAGGATTTCTTACCCATCCTTACCGCAAATTGCTTTTAAGCGAAAAAAGAAAATGGAGATGCTCGCGGAAGAAATGCGCGTGTTATATGTGGCGATGACAAGGGCGAAAGAAAAACTTTATTTAACGGCTACGCTTAAAGATGCGCAAAAAAAAATAGACCAATGGAATGAAGTTTCCTCCCATATAGAATGGTTGTTAAAGGATTATGAGCGGGCAGCAGTTTCAAGCTATATTGACTGGATTGGACCAGCGCTTGTTCGCCATCAGGACGCCAATGAAATAAGGCTTAGTAGTACGGGAAATGCCCTTGTTCCTGAAGAAATTACAAGTCATCCTTCTTCATGGAAAATTTCTCTAATAAGTGCAGAAGAAATCAAGAAGACGGAATTAGAAATCGGAATGAATGAAGACCAATTTCTTGAAATGGTCCAAAAAGGGGAACATGTCCCAGCCACGTCGCCATTTGATGAAGAAATTAAGTTACGCTTAGACTGGGAATATTCCTTCCCAAGTGCCGCAGCCCATCGCTCCAAGCAATCCGTTTCTGAAATGAAACGCCAAAGAGAAATGGCAGATGAACAAAGTGGGACGGACCTTGTGAACCATGTGAATCACTATAAAAAGTCGATAGTTAAACGCCCAAAATTTATGCAGGAAAAGCAATTAAGTCCAGCTGAACGGGGGTCTGCCATGCATATGGTTATGCAGCACGTAGATTTAACCAATTCAGTTAGTCAAGAATCTCTCCAGGAACAGTTAACATGGATGGTAAACAACGAATTGTTAACCCCAGACCAAGCAGAAGTCATTGACAAAAATTTAATTGTTCAATTCTTTCATTCAGATTTAGGGATTAGATATTTTAACGCAAAAGCAATCAACAGAGAGGTTCCCTTTACCCTTTCCATGCCTGCTCGTGATGTGTACCCCACTTGGAAGGATGAAGAAGAATCTGTTTTTGTGCAAGGGATCATTGACTGTGTCTTTGAGGAAGAAAAGGGTCTTATTTTGGTCGATTATAAAACGGATCAAATTTCCGACAGGTATAAAGGTGGGTTTGATCAAGCAAAGTCCATACTTGAAAACCGTTACAAGATGCAAATTAACTTATATACAAGAGCAATTGAACAAATATGGAAAAGAAAGGTCACAGAAAGGTACTTGTTTTTCTTTGATGGAGCACATATTTTGAAGGTTGAAAAGGATTAAACGAACAAAAAATGACATAGACCATTTAGGCTGGTTTATGTCATTTTTTAATTATTCCCGACAATTGGCTGGTCAATTAACTTGGTATCAAGAACATTGGTTCCACTTAATCCGGAATTCGATACGATAAATCCACCAGTATTAAATGCACCTGAACCAGCATTTGTCTTTGAGGTGCTCTTTGGAGAGATATACACGGTATCGCCAAATTGCACTATACCTCCACTTACGTGAACGATTTGGACAGGACCAATAATCGCTGGCATGACAAACATCCTTTTTTAGTATATTCCCGGCATTTCCCTTAACGTAACTTATGCTTTTATCTTTGTCCCTGTTCTTCTACTTCTTCTTCTTTTCTAGGAATAGGAAGTAACTGTCGAATATGCTTAACTCTAGCCTCCATGGAAACATGGCGGCTGTTCCCAACGTGTAAAAGGGAAGATGAAGATATCCCGATAATATCAATTTTACTTACCTTAATTAGTGGGTTTGGATTTTGACGGGAGTATGAGAAAGGTTCATCGATAGGTAGAAAAGGAATAGGTTCGGAAAAGACTCGATAAGAGGATAAATTCCCCTCATTTCCATAAAATACGTCAGCTTCCCTTTGGACAGCGAGTGCTCTTGAAAGTCCATTAATGATACAGGAATCCCCTAGCTGTACCGTAGAGGAAAAAGAGGCAATCTTAATATTTATAGTGTCTACACAAGAGGTTCTCTGCAACATGATGGTCACTCCGGTGATAGGGGAACAAACGGGCCTATGATTAACGATTCTGCAGGGGTATCAAAGGTTGAGGCCAATTGAATCGTTTCCGTATCTCCCACCATTACTAACGATGAGCTTGCTACCCCAGTGATTTTTATGTTTTGGACAAAGAGTTCTCGGTTATAAACCTCGAAGTTCATTCTGTTTTCATCCCTTTCATATTTTCAGGTAAATTGCTGAAAAAAACAAATACCCCATTTTGAATTTCCTTTTTTAATGCTTCTATAACTAAATCGTCCGAAGGCGCATTTTCAAAAGAGCGGCTGCCAGAGGAATGGGCGTTTATATGTTGTTCAATCCTGATAGGAAGCTGTTTAATGATGTCTTGTTTTATGAACGATAAATATTCATCATTCGGTTGAACGGTTAATTCCCTTTGGGCATTTTCAACTAATTGAGGTAAATCCGTTTCTAAATATCTGTAAATAGCTTCCTCGATTTTCATTGATCTTTGCATTTGATCCTTGGGTGATATTGGTGTGGTTAAGGATTGACTTTGTACTGCGAAGTCCTCGATTCCTGATAATTCGGATGGGTTTAGACCTATGTTTAATGTTCCTTCAAGCGTCTCAACTTTCAATTGATCAAATTTATATTCAATTTTATCAACATGGATGGCCTTTTTTTCATTTAATTGTTTGATATCTTCTTTCATTTTTTGGAGAGCGTTCTCTAAAGTTAGAATTCGCTGCTCCTGTGCTTGAATACACATCTGCAGCCATTGAAGATATTGGGAATAATCCTGATACATGTAATCACCTCACAATTATTTCGCCAATAAGTTTATCAATTTTTATATGATAGGGCGGCTTACTAATCCTGTTCTCTAACAGCAGCTTGTAATGGTACGGCTGGTGTCCCTAATAAAGTCCCTGAAGGTTGAATGGATTGCGGTGCGGGTTGTGAAAATCCACCGGTATTATATAAATGAGCTGTTGGTTTAATAATCCCAGCACTGCCTATTTGTAGGACGGAGGAATTGGTAATCCCGCCAATTTTAATAAAATTAATCTGAATGGACTGCTGGATATAGAAATTCATTTGAAAATCACCCATTCATTAAGCATTAAGTGCAATTCCTTGATCGTAAACATCTGAATCATTGGTATTTGTGGAACTAACATTATTATGGAGCTGTAAGCTATCCCCTGTGTTAAAGGAACCAGCACCGGAAAAGGTTTTTGCAGTAGAAAATGGCATAATTTTATAAACATCTCCAATATGGAAAACAGAACTGCTGCCAAGTGTAATGACCTGTGCAACTCCAACAATCGCTGGCATTTTCAACACCCTTTTTTCATAGTATCTTCTACATCCTATGTATGGGCAAAGGTAATGTGATTGATTCGCCCAAATAAATTGGAAACAGAGGTCATTTAAGTTTATTTACACTTTTATTTATTTGTTTTTAGGGGTATGAATGAAAAACAGTTCAATTAACCTATGATTTACCACGCAAAATGATAAAATAGTAGGATATCAGATAAGGGTAAAACGTTCTATTATGTGATTAAGAGATCAGTCGGAAAAATAAACACTGAGTCTCGATAAAGGCAAAGCTGATGAAAATCAGTGACGCAAAGCTACAGGGGCTAAGGTGCATTTGCACTAAGCCAGCCAGTTACCGAAAGATCAGGGTGTTTCATAATAGATATTCTATGTCTGCATAGGTTTTCTATGTATATATGGTTGTTCTATGAATTCTATCCCCCCCTTTGGTAAAGGTGGGGCTATTTCTATTTCACGGAGGTGAAAATTGTTGATGATACCTTTAATGGACGAGGAAAATGAAAAGGCGAAAAAAGCTAACAAACATCAGGAATTAAAGAATGTTCTTCATAAGAAAATTTTGCAAGAGTTAAAAGAGCAAGAAATTGAGGAAATCATTCCAAAGTTTGACGGAATGGCAGTCGAAATAATAAAAGAAGATGAAGAATTCCGTGGGCAAATTGATCGAAAAAAAGTAGATGATGAGCTAATCAACGACCTAACTGGTTTCGGACCAATTAATTCCCTTCTTTTAGATGAAGATGTTTCAGAGGTAATGGTGAATGGACCCAACCAAGTTTACTGTGAACGAAAAGGGAAGTTGGTGTTAACGCCAGTTCAATTCCGAGACAATGAACATGTCATGAGTGTAATAGACAAAATAGTTGCCCCACTGGGACGGAGAATAGATGAAAGTTCTCCAATGGTAGATGCCAGGCTTCCGGATGGATCGCGTGTTAATGCTATCATTCCCCCCTTGGCATTAAATGGACCAACTATAACAATCAGGAAATTTCCAAAGGATCCCTACCAGATTGAAGATTTGATTAACTTTGGAACAGTCACAGAAGAAATGGCTATCTTTCTAGATGCTTGTGTGAAAGCACGGTTAAATATGTTTGTCAGCGGAGGAACAGGATCTGGCAAAACAACCACACTCAATGTTTTGTCAAATTTTATCCCAGATGATGAAAAAATCGTAACTATTGAGGATGCAGCCGAGATTCAATTGGGACAAGAGCATGTGATATCCCTAGAGTCACGTCCGCCCAATATAAAAGGTAAAGGAGCCATCTCCATTAGAGATCTTGTCAGGAACTCACTACGGATGAGACCAGACCGCGTTATTATCGGGGAAGTACGTGGAGGAGAAGCGCTTGATATGCTGCAGGCAATGAATACGGGACATGATGGTTCATTGGCTACAGGGCACTCAAACAGTCCAAGAGATATGATTGCTCGGTTGGAAACAATGGTTCTTATAGCTGGTGTAGATTTGCCGATAAAAGCACTACGTGAGCAAATTGCTGGGGCGATTGATGTGATTATACAGCAAACACGTTTGAAGGACGGAACAAGGAAAATTGTCAATATAACTGAGGTACAAGGAATGGAAGGAGAAATTATCGTTCTCCAAGATATCTTCTCTTTTAAACAAGAAGGACTTAACGCAGAAGGAAAAATCATTGGAAGGCTTGTACCTACCGGTGTCCACCCTAAGTTTTATGATCGTCTGGAGGCATCAGGGATTCACATTCCGTCGTCCGTGTTTATAGAAAATGAGGAGTGGCGGCAATGATTGGACTGCTCCTGATTTTTTTCAGAGATAGGCTTGATGTAGATATTGTTAGAGCGTTTATCAGTAATGTTTTACAAGCTGAAAAATTAGGAATCGGCATGGTTCGAGTGCTCCGAGTTCAATCCAATGAAGTCAGAGAACAGAGAAAGCAACGGGCGGAAGAGACGGCTATGAAAGCACCAATCAAAATGCTCTTTCCGTTAGTTCTTTTCATATTTCCAAGTTTATTTATCGTTTTGTTAGGACCGGCAATCATCCAATTTATCGATGCTTTTAAAAATAGTTAAGGGCTGATTCCCTTTTAATTAGGGATCGGCCTTTTTTGATTCTTTATATTTGTTCGGTTCATCTGTTTCTTTTACTATATAAAGTGTAATTACTATAAATTGAGGTGAAAACGATGAAATTTGTAACAGTAGAACATAATCATGAAACATTTGTTGGTTTAGTAGACCCAGATGAATCAAAAGTAATTTTATTAAATCCTGCTGAAGAAGCAAGGACAGGTAAAAGAAGTTTCCCTTCTTCAATGCAGGAATGTATCGATTTAGGAGAAAGTTTTATCGAACAAGTCCAAGTTTTGTATGATTGGGTAATTAGTGGTACACATGCTGCGTCATTATACGTCCCCATGGAAGAGGCAACCTTGCTAGCTCCTATTCCAAGACCAAACAAGAATATTTTCTGTGTAGGAAAAAATTATGCAGAACATGCGATTGAAATGGGAAGTGAAGCAGATATCCCGGAACATGTAATGGTCTTTACGAAAGCCCCTACAACGGTTATTGGACCGAATGAAACAGTCCTAAACCATCAAGATGTAACAAATCAACTTGATTATGAAGGGGAGCTAGCTGTCATCATCGGTAAAAAGGGAAGGGCGATAAAAAAAGAAGAGGCCCTCGACTACATTTTTGGTTATACCATTCTGAATGATGTGACCGCACGAGACTTACAATCAAGACACAAGCAATTTTTTATTGGTAAAAGCTTAGACACTACCTGTCCGATGGGACCATGGATTATCCATAAAAGTGTGATTGAAAATCCAAACCATTTACATATAGAAACTAGAGTTAATGGGGAAGTGAGACAGAACTCAAATACAAAGAATTTTATTTTTCCAATTGAGGAGGTTATCTCCGTTCTTTCAGCCGGAATGACACTTGAACCAGGGGATATTATTGCGACCGGCACACCAGCTGGAGTGGGAAAAGGCTTAAAGCCTCCTAAATTTTTATCTCCTGGCGATCAGATGGAAGTCACCATTGAAAAAATCGGAACACTCAAAAATACCATTAAGCAATAGGCACTCTTTAAATACCTCAAAATTGTAGGGGAACATATCCATTTTTGTTACTAGATTGACTTACTTTTTTCGTTTTTATCAAAGTTTTATGGTATGATAAGGTCGAAATAAATGAATTTCATTCATTAGGAGGTACTATATTGATTCACGGTCATATCACTGCATGGGTTTTAGCATTAATTTTATTTTTCATTGCTCTTTCCTTACATAAAAGTGGAAAAGCAAAAGGATTTAAAATTCTACAAATGATCTTACGAGTACTATACTTAGTTATAATAGCAACAGGTGCAGGACTTTTGTTTTCGGTTTACAGAATTGATGTTTGGTATATATTAAAAGCGGTTGTAGGTATATGGATAATCGGATTATTTGAAATGATCCTTGGCCGTGTGGCTAATAATAGAAGAACTTCTGTATTCTGGATTCAGTTTATCATTGCATGGGTGCTTGTATTATACCTAGGCTTTGCAAAATTACCAATGTCATTTTTACACCCATAAAACCTAATGTAACTAGTAAAGGCTGCCGAGCATATCGGCAGCCTTTTTAAATTTGCGAAAATGATAAACAACGTGACAACTGCTTAGTTTGGTTTTAATATTGAAATAAGTAGAGAGGAGAGGATCCATATGCTCGTAAAAGTGTTTGCTAATCTCCGGCAAATATGTGGTGGGGTAACGGTAGACGTTCAGCCGGATGGTGAACGGGTGATAGATGTTCTTGATAAAATGATTGAAATGTTTCCTGCATTAAACAATGAAATCTTTACTATTGAAAAGGAACTGCTTCCGTTTGTTCATGTCTATGTAAACGGGAGAAATATCATCCACCTTGATGACCTTCAGACTAAGGTAGAAGAAAAGGATCAATTTGCTCTTTTTCCGCCTGTTGCAGGGGGCTGATATGGTCATTAGAGATTTGGAGTTTCGTGGTATTAGTATTGAACATCTTGGCATGTATTTTGAAGAACTTGGTGCTTTACAGAGGACAGATAGGTTCCCTTATGTCTATGAAGCGGATAACTGGAAGGGTCAAATACTCTCCGAAGAGGAAATTTCATTTACTTCAAGTTTTAAGGTGAATACCGTCCAAGTGCGTTTTTGTGCAAATGACGATCATGCTTTAGATGTGTTAATCAAAAATTACCGCTATAAAACAACAAGAATTGGCGGTTAATTAAGTATAGCGTTAGCGCTGTCAAAACTTACGTATTAAAAAAAAGCTTCTGCATTTGTGCAGAAGCTTTCTTAATTAATGTCTTAGACAGGTTGTTTTACTTCAGGATCGATAATTCCTAATTCACGAAGCTTTTCATCTGTTACCAGGCCGTCTTTCCAGCCGCGAACTTGATAATATTCTTCTAGCATGATATCCATCCGGCTTACATGGCCCGCACTGTTCCCGGACGCCGGTTCTTCAGTAAAACGTTTTGGAAGGAAGTCATCTTCACGTTTATTAAAGCCTGCAAGGTTATTGTAATAACGTTCAAGATTATAGATTCTTTCCCCAGCCTTCATAACATCCTCAGCTGATAGTTGAACTCCAGTCATTGCACTGTATTGCTCCGCATAATGCTCTGCGTTTTCTGAGAAGGATGAGAACTTACAAATATTCATAGAATCTGAGAATGCTAGCATATCTTGGAATACTTTTAGTAATTCGCCTTTTCCTTCTGGCTTTAATCGGTCAGTTGGTTCAGGAATACCAGCAATTTCACTGGCTACAGTGTACCCACGAAGGTGACATGCACCGCGGTTACTTGTAGCATAACCAAGTCCAATACCTTGAATGCCGCGAGGATCATAGGCAGGGATGGATTGGCCTTTAACAGACATTGATAATTCAGGTGCACCCCAAAGTGCAGTTGCACGTGCAGGCCCTTCAGCAAGTACGCCGCCAAATCCTTCACGGAAGGCGATTTTTTTGGTTAATTCAATCATTGAATCGGCGTCGCCCCAGATTAGTTCCTCGGTAATAATCCCTTTTTCAAAAGCTTCCATTGTAACGGAGAAACAATGTCCAAGTTCAATTGTATCAAGCCCATATTCATTACAGCGGTCGATCATAAATGAAATCGCTTCTGCATCACTTAATAAACAGTTGGAGCCAAGTGACCAAGCGGATTCGAATTCAATGCTCTCTACTCGTGTTTTATACTTCCCATCTTTTACTTCTACTTCAATTTTACAACCAACTGGGCAGGCATGGCAGGTCTTGTTAGCAACACGTAAATTAGTGTTGTAATATTCACCACTGTGTTTCTCTGCTTCATCCCAGTGTGTTAATTGGGAGTTCTTTGTTGGAAGCGCTCCCACTTCATTGATCAAGTTGGTTAATACATTTGTTCCATATACGGATAATCCGCCTTTATTAGGTGCCGTTAAGCCGCCATCAAGGATCGCCTTTACAGCTTTTTTATTGGCATCTTTGTAATCGGTATCTAATTTTGGTTGTGGCATATTGCCTTTTTGAGCAGCTTTGATAACAATTGCTTTTAATTTTTTATAGCCCGCAACAGCAGCTGTCCCACCACGGCCTGCAGCACGGTCATGCTCATTAATAAATGCAGCAAAGCGGACGGTGTTTTCACCTGCTTGACCAATCGTCATAACACTTATGTCCTCTTCACCGTGTTCGTCTTTCATTGCTTGAATAAAGGCTCGTGTGCTAGTTCCCCAAAGGTTTGAAGCGTCACGGAGCTCTGCTTTACCATCTTCAATAAATAGGTATACAGGCTTGTCACTTTTTCCTGAAAAAATAATATTATCCACACCTGCCCATTTGAGCCGCGCTGCAGTCCACCCGCCGATGTGTGAATCCGTTACCGTACCAGTCAGCGGAGATTTAGTAACAACACAAAGCCGTCCGCTCATCGAAGAACGTGAGCCTGTGACAGGGCCTGTCATAATACAAATGATGTTTTCTGCAGATAATGGCTCGACTTCAGGGCCGTTATCTAAAACATACTTAACCCCTAGGCCACGACCACCTATGTACTTAACTGCATCATCTTCGTTGATTCCTCTGTAATCAACCACACCATTTGTTAAGTCGACTAATACTTCTTTGTTTTTAAAACCGCCTAGATTCAAAGTTTTTCCCCCTCTTTCCCATATTAAAAAAATATATACTAATCTCTTATAATATTAGATATTGTTATAAGAGATTCCTACCAAATTATACTAAAACCCAATATTTATTATATCTCTTTTTCAATATTTTTAAAATTAAATTATTTATAACAGACAATCAAAAATAATTTGGTAAGATAATAGTAATATAACTTTTTCTTTTGCGGTTCATGATTACAGTTTAACTTAGGAAAGAGGTGGATCATGAATGATTTAGAACGCTATTCAAGACAGATTCTTTTTCAACAGATTGGGGAGTCAGGACAAATAAAATTGCAAAATAGCAAAGTGGCAATTGTTGGAGTTGGTGCACTTGGCACGGTAATCGCGAACCATCTGGTTCGTTCTGGAGTTGGCTATATAAGGTTAATTGATAGGGATTTGGTTGAACTATCAAATTTGCAGCGGCAGACACTTTTTGATGAAGAGGATGCAAAATTACAGCTCCCAAAGGTAATTGCTGCAAAAAAAAGATTAAATCGAATTAATTCTACTGTTACAGTCGATGCAGTAATCGCTGATTTAAACCTAGATAATGCGGAAGAATTATTAACGGAATTTAATTGTATCGTTGATGGCTCTGATAATTTTATGACACGATTCTTAATCAATGATGTGGCCGTAAAGTACGGAATTCCTTGGGTTCATGGTGCTGCTGTTAGTTCAAGAGGCATGTTTGCCTCGATCAAACCCGGAATTACCCCCTGCTACCGCTGTCTCTTTCCACATGTCCCAACTGGGACGGGGGAAACCTGCGATACAGTTGGCGTATTGTCACCATTGACGGATATTATCGGTTCCTTTCAAGTCATGGAAACAATGAAAATATTAATTGATGAAAAGACTACACCTAATCTAGAACAAATTGATATATGGGATTATACCACCATGCAAATGGATATTTCAGAAGGGAGAAATTCTAATTGTCCGACATGTGTGAATCATCAATTTGATTTTTTAGATCGATCCTCGGAACTCCAGGTGGCCTATACGACACTTTGTGGGCGTAATACAGTCCAAATCAATCCTAGAAATAAACGAGACTTAGATGTAAAAAAGTTGGCTGCGAATCTCAAGAAAAGTGGTAAAGTATCAGGAAATGACTACTTAATCCGTTTTACTCCTGATGAAGATATTTCTATTGTCGTATTTAAAGATGCACGTGTATTGATTCATGGTACAAATGATTTGGTCCAAGCAAAATTGCTTTATTCAAAATACATCGGGAACTAAATTGGTACCAAAAAAAAAGGCGTGGGAGCTGCCCCAGCCTTTTTCTTATGATATCATTTTTTCGATCACTAATCGTTTTCCGGTATTTAATGTAAATTCAAATCGATCATTAACTTTTTCATAGTAACAAAAGTGGTGCTGGACATTACAAATTTGCTCCTGATTATCGAAAACCAAAAAATTAACTCCATCCTTTCGATTTTCGTCCGATAAGAAGGATAAATGGTTGTAACAATAGATGCAATCGTAAATAGAAAAGTTTAAGGAGTTTAAAGTGGTCACAAATTGAAAAAAAGCATCATCATTGATTCCATCTAAAAGCCGCTCAAGTGAATAAATTAAATGTTTCCTAATTCTTACTAAATCATGGTTACGAAGCATCGTTGCTTCGTTTCCAATTCGGACCTTTCCTGTTTCATACAATTTACCTTTCTTCCAACGATTCATTCGGAAGACTTCTATTTCCTGCTGAAGGTAATCATCTAACATTTCGGCTTCTTCTGTTTCCTCATCAAAAAAAATCCATTGTTCATTAATTTGTTCAACAGTTCCTTCTGTGTATGCTCTTTCCTGAAAATCGTAAAGTCTCATTCGTTGTTGTCGATTCATTATTAACCTCCGTGCCCAGATGCTATCATATTCTTTTTAGACATCTTCATGAAATTTTATAACTGAAAGATAAAGTATTATCTTTTAAATCATATGAATTGTTGGCTTACTCCATCGACCTCCGCTTTTCTATTCGGACAATTAACCATTTCCCATGGGCTGAATACTATAAAAACATGAATTCATGTACAGTAGTTCTGTTAATGAGGAGTGTGATAGGAAATGTGTGGTATTACAGGCTGGATTAATTTTGATAAATCACTTAAGAACGAGGCGGGTACACTTACCAAAATGACCAATACACTGGCAAAAAGAGGACCTGATGAGACCAACATCTGGTCTGAGACACATGTCGCTTTTGGCCATAAGAGACTTATTGTTGTCGACCCTGAAGGGGGAAGGCAGCCAATGTCCAAACAAAAAGACGGCTTCGATTACACCATTTGCTACAATGGGGAATTATATAATACAGAAGATATCCGCAAAGTTCTCCATACTAAAGGATATTCATTTAAAGGTCATTCTGATACAGAAGTTCTATTATCTGCCTATATAGAATGGGCGGAAGAGTGTGTAAATTACTTAAATGGGATTTATGCATTTGCCATTTGGGATAATAAGAAGGAACAGCTCTTTATTGGTCGTGACCGCTTAGGGGTTAAACCATTATTTTTCAGAGAACACAAGAAGGGGCTTATATTTGCTTCTGAAACCAAGGCTATTTTAGCCCATCCAGAAGTGAAAACAGAGATTGATCAAGAGGGGCTTGCTGAGATCTTTGGAATCGGCCCTTCCAGGTCACCGGGTTCTGGTGTTTTTAAAGGGATTAAAGAACTAAGACCAGCCCATGCATTAACATTTTCAAAAAATGGTTTAAAAATTTGGAGATATTGGAATGTAAAAAGTGGTGAACACAAGGATAATGTGGAAGAAACAGCAGAAAAGGTCCGTTATTTAGTCACCGATGCGGTAACAAGGCAGCTTGTTTCCGATGTTCCTCTAAGTACCTTTTTATCTGGCGGACTAGATTCTAGCATCATCACGGCCATTGCCGCAAAAGGATTCAAGGACCAAAATAAGGGGCAGTTACACACTTATTCAATCGATTATGAAGGTAATGACAAATTCTTTTCTTCAAATGAATTCCAGCCGGATGCTGATGGGAAATTTATTCAAATGATAACGGATAAATTTAATACAAAGCACCATAACAAAATTATTACTCAAAGGCAATTGGTCAATGATTTGGTGGAAGCTACACATGTTAGAGATCTTCCAGGGATGGCAGATGTGGATTCATCGTTACTGTGGTTTTGTAAGGAAATTAAACAGGATTTTGTTGTCAGCCTTTCAGGGGAATGTGCTGATGAAATTTTCGGAGGGTATCCTTGGTTCCATCGAAAACAAGACTTAGAACGTCCAGGATTTCCGTGGATGAGATCTGTATCAGAAAGACAAGGTTTGTTGAAATCGCATTGGCAGGAAAAATTAAAATTAAATGACTATGTCATGGAAAAGTATTATCAAGCGGTTGCCGAAACCCCGAGGCTAGAGGGTGAAAGCGGGGAAGATTCTAAACGCAGAGAATTATTTTATATTAATATGATTAATTTTATGACAACATTACTTGATCGGAAAGACCGAATGAGCATGGGCGCAAGCCTGGAAGTCAGAGTTCCCTTTGCTGATCACCGTCTTGTCGAATATGTATGGAATATCCCATGGGATATGAAAATGTATCGAGGCAGGGAAAAAGGGATTCTTAGAAAAGCCTTTGAAGGTATATTACCAGAGGAAGTATTGTACCGGAAAAAAAGCCCTTATCCAAAAACACATAATCCTGCCTATACCATTGCCGTTCAAAAACTGGTGGAAAATATATTACAAGATAAATCCTCAGCATTGCATGAATTTTTTAATAAAGAACAGCTTGAGAGTATCGTCAAGTCTGGTGGAAATTCATTTCAAGAACCTTGGTTCGGGCAATTGATGACAGGACCACAGTTATTGGCATATCTTGTGCAGCTCCATACATGGTTTAAGGATTACAATATTAACATAGTAAATTAAAAATGAATTTCCGATAAAACGAAGAATTAAAATTTGGAATAAGGACTTGATTAGATTAAAATGGTGTAGGGAAGAGGATATCCTCTTCTTTTTTTTTAGAGGAGGATATAACTTTATGAAAAAAATTACTTTTATTTTAATGCTATTATTACTAAATTCATCATTTCCTGCAAATGCTGCTGTTGAAAAGGGTGAACGTTTGTGGCAGGATGAATCCGTTTATTCTATCATGGTAGATCGTTTTAACGACGGGGATAGAAAAAATGACATCGATGTTAATGCCAAAGACCCATTAGCATATAACGGCGGTGATATCCAAGGTATTATTGATAAATTGGATTACATCCATGATATGGGATTTACTTCGATTCGACTAACTCCGATAGTTGACAATGCAAAGAATGGCTACCATGGTTCTTGGGTGAATGATTTTTACAAAGTAGACGAGCATTTTGGCACAATTAAGACTTTCCAAACGCTTGTAAAAGAAGCGCATAAGCGAAAGATGAAGGTTATCATGGATTTTGTGACGAATAATGTAGCTGCGGACCATCCATGGTTAAGTGATACTAATAAGCAGGACTGGTTTCATGAAAAAAAGGATACCCTTGCTGGAAATGAAAATCAGAAGGAGCTTGAAATGGGCTGGTCGGAGGGCTTGCCTGACCTTAATCAGGACAACCCTGAAGTAAAAAAATACTTAATTAATGCAGCAAAATGGTGGATTAATAAAACAGATATTGATGGGCTTAGTCTACCAGAAGTAAATTATGTTCCAGTAAGCTTTTGGACAGATTTTTCAACTGAAGTTAAGAAAGAAAACAAGGATTTCTTTCTGTTGGGAGTCATGTCGAAAAATACTTCAACTAATCTGAAAGAGTATGAAAGTGCCGGAATAGATAGTGTAGTTGATTACTCGTATAGCGAAAAGTTAAGAAAAACGTTTGCAGGTACGGATCAATCTTTCAGCACACTTTATTCGGGTGCTGATAATGGTCTGAACTCCTTATTAAGGGCAAATTTTATGGATAATGAATATACGTCAAGATTTACGAGTGACATTGTGGCAAAGAAACAATTCCCTGGCTCACGCTGGAAAACAGCATTGGTTTATCTTTACACGACCCCTGGAATCCCCTTCTTTTATTATGGAAGTGAAATTGCTTTAAATGGGGGAGAAATCCCGGATAACCGTGGGCAAATGAGCTTTCGAGCGGAAAAGGACCTGATTGATTATATTACCAAGGTGAGTGAATTAAGAAATCAGCTTCCATCGCTAACAAGAGGGACAATGGAAATGCTCTATGATCAAAAGGGAATGGCAGTTTATAAACGAGTTTATAAAGGTGAAACGTCAATAATTGCAATCAATAATTCGAGTAAATCCCAAAGTGTTACGTTAACAAATAGTCAAATTGAAGGTGGAAAAGAGCTGCGGGGCCTGTTGGCAGGAGATAAAGTTAAAAGTGAAGATAATAAATACATGATCATCCTTGATCGGGATAATTCAGAGGTATATGTTTTAGCTGAGAAAAGTGGCATCAAATTCTCATTAATTGCTAGCGTAGCCGTTGTATACCTGTTGTGTTTCTTATTTCTTTATAAAATAAGGAAACGAAAAAGATAAAATGTCGGGGAAATCCCCGACATTTTTTTAACTATTGATAATTTCTCCGCCATTTACATGAATCATTTGCCCACTAACATAGGAGGAGTCATCTGAAGCCAGGAAAACATAGCTTGCGGCCAATTCAAATGGTTGTCCTGCTCTCCCCATTGGGGTAGTTGATCCGAAAGTTGCAACCTGGTCTGCAGGGAAAGTCGATGGAATGAGTGGTGTCCAAATGGGACCTGGAGCCACACCATTAACACGAATCCCTTGAGGTGCAAGAGACATCGCTAAAGAGCGGGTAAAGGAAACAACCGCACCTTTTGTAGCTGAATAGTCCAATAATTGTTCATTCCCCTTGTAAGCAGTAATCGAGGCAGTATTAATGATGGATGCCCCTTGTTTTAAAAAAGGCAGAACCATTTTAGTCATATAAAAAAAGGAGAAAATATTCGTTCGGAACGTTTTTTCCAATTGATCCGAAGTAATAGACAATAAGCTTTTTTGCGGATGTTGTTCCGCTGCATTGTTGACGAGTATATCTAATCGGCCAAACTCAGAATGAATCTTATTGACAGTCTCCTTACAAAAATCTTCATTGCCAATGTCACCCGAATAAAGAAGACATCTTCGACCCTCGGCTTCAATCATTTGTTTAGTTTCTTCTGCATCTTGATGCTCTTCTAAATAGACAATAGCAATATCTGCCCCTTCTTTGGCAAAATAAATAGCAACTGATTTTCCTATACCACTGTCGCCACCGGTAATAATCGCTGTTTTACCTGCTAATTTTCCTCCAGGCTTATAATTAGGATCAACTGAAATAGGCCGAGGATCCATTTCACTTTCTATGCCAGGTTGATGGTTCTGATGCTGAGGTGGAAAGATATTCTTTTGTTTATTTTGATTGTTGCTCATTTACTAAAACCTCCAAGTGTTTACTCACAATTAGTTTTAGTTAAATGGGTTAAATTATGAAAAATATAGATAATAAAAAGCGAAAGGATTTTAAATCCTTCCGCCGTTTTGTTCTTAACGATAATTAATAAACTGGACATCTACAGTTAGGTCAGCCTCGCGCACGAGGGAGATTATTTTTTGTAAATCATCGCGGTTTTTACCGCTAACACGAACTTGGTCGTCCTGTACCTGACTTTTTACCTTGACGCCACTATTTTTAATAATTGTATTGATTTTTTTGGCATTTTCTTTATCAATACCTTGAACAAGCTTGGCTCTTTGGCGAACAGTTCCGCCTGATGCTTTTTCGACTTTCCCATAGTCAAGATTTCTAACGGGAACGCTTCGTTTCATCAATTTGCTAAATAAAACATCTTTAAGCTGGTCCATTTTATATTCATCATCTGAAATAAGAACAAGCTCTTCTTTTTCTTTATCAAGTGAGACTTCACTTTTACTGCCTTTAAAATCATAGCGAGTGCCAATTTCCTTCATGGTTTGGGCAATCGCATTTGAAACTTCAGATAAGTCTACTTGAGATACAATATCAAATGAGCTATCTTTTGACATAACAAAACCTCCATTTTATAACAAAATGTGAAACTCAGCCTGCTAAAGTTTCCCTTTATGGGTACATTATAGTAAAATATAGCAGTTGTAACAACCGCTTAGGAAAATTCTCCGAAAAAGAAAGAAGGAGTTATATATGTCTTTAAATGAACTTATTGGTCAAACAACCACATTAACAGTCGCCCGTAAAGCATCCTTTGGCTATTTTTTAACAGACGGTAATGAAGATGTTTTGCTGCATATAAATCAAGCCAATCAAGAATTAGAAGAAGAAGATCAGGTTGAAGTGTTTCTTTATGTTGATTCAGAAGGTCGAATCTCTGCATCAACCATTATTCCTGAGGTTGCGATTGGACGATATGCTTGGGTTAAAGTAACGGACATAAATCCAAGAATTGGCGTCTTTATCAATATAGGACTTCCAAAGGATATTTTGTTAGGAATCGATGATTTGCCTGTGCATAAGTCAGTATGGCCAATGCCAGGAGATTTAGTATACATAACTTTAAAGCTAAGCAGCAATTACCTTCTTTACGCGAAGCTTGCCAGTGACCAAGTAATTGAATCTATTTCCGTAAAAGCAACAAGAGAAAATTTTAATAAAAATGTGCAGGGACATATTTATCGTACAGCTAAAGTAGGCAGCTGGATCTTTACAATAGAAGGGTTCAAAGGTTTCATTCATGAATCACAAAGACCAGAAGAGCCCCGTATAGGTGAAAAGGTTGAGGGAAGGATTATTGACGTTAAGGAAGACGGAACAATTAATGTTTCATTACTAGCAAGGAAAGAGGAATCGCAGGATCTAGATGCGGAACGGATATATGAATATCTAATGAGCAGAAATGGAGCCATGCCCTATAACGATAAAAGCATGCCTGAAGATATTAAAGATCGCTTTGATTTGAGCAAAGGTGCCTTCAAGCGGGCCCTTGGAAAGCTTATGAAAGAGGGCAGGGTATACCAAGAGGGCAACTGGACATATGTAAAGAAAGATTAATGTGTTTTTACATACTCTTTTCAAATTGACAGAAACTAAAATGAATCTATTTGAAAGGGGTAAGGATATGCCACACACATCAGACAACGATAAAAAAGCAAAAGACAACAATGCCCTTCGCCATGAAAAGAATATGATGCGCGAAAAAAATCGTCAAGCTGGAAAAAATCAATACTCCAAGCAGACAGACCATAAATAGAGTAATGGAAATGAGTGAGGTGCGCACCTCACTCATTTTTTTATTATTAAGAAGGCATTTGATTTAAGAAGAAAATGGCGATTGTTCCTGCACCTGTATGTGACCCAACGGCAGAACCAATGGAAGAAATGAATACCTCTTTCGGATGGAATTCTTCTTCAATCAGTGCTTTCATTTCTAATGTGGTTTCTTCACAATCAGCTTGGCTAATCCCAATCACTTGGTCTTCCATATTTGCCCCGCGTTCCTTCATGATTTCGATGATACGGCGCATTACTTTTTTCTTCCCACGTATTTTTTCAATTGGAACAAGTTTTCCGGCTTCTACATTTAAGATGGGCTTAATGTTCAATAATCCACCGAGGAAGGCAGATGCTTTTGATACTCGGCCACCCTTTGCTAAATAATCTAAATCTTCAACAGTAAAAAGATGTTCCATGTGTTGGCTTCTAAAAACAACTTCTTCTAAGATTGTTTCTTTACCGACACCTTTCATGGCGAGTGATGCTGCTTCTTTAACTACAAGACCAGATCCAAGCGATGCACATTTTGTATCGACAATTGTTAATTTAAAATTTGGATATTTTTCCTTCACTTGGTCAAGAATCATAACAGCGGTTGAATATGTACCAGATAATTCTGAAGAAAAAGCTATGTATATCCCATCTTCATCTTTTTCTGCCATTTCGGTAAATACTTCCTCAAACAGAAGTGGGGAGACTTGAGATGTTTTTGGAACAACACCATTACGGATTGCCTCATAGACGGTGTTTGGATCAATTGATTTTACATCTTCAAATTCTTTGCCATTAATCTCGACTTTTAAAGGAAATAAAGTAACATGATTCTCTTCATAAAAACTTTTTGGTAAATCGCATGCGCTATCAGCTAGTATTCTTACCTGCATGAAGCTCACCTGCTTTCAGGCTAATTTATAGTTTCAGTTTATCGGTTTCACCATAAAAATACAATTAGCAATCACCACAAAAGTATTAATGGATTGACAATCACATATAAAGGGGGAAATTGAAATGATATGGCTCCAGGCGCAAAAAATGGTAGTGGTGGCAGCGGGTTCATTGTTAGTTGCGTTAGCGATGAATTTATTTTTAATACCGGCAAATATTTATTCAAGTGGATTTACTGGAATAGCACAACTACTTTCAAAGGTGTTAAGTGACTATACTCCTATCCATGTTTCACTAGGGTTATTATTATTATTGCTGAATATTCCTGTGGCCATTTTAGGCTGGAAAAAGGTAGGGAAATCCTTTACCGTCTATAGCTTTATAAGTGTTGCCCTGTCCTCGTTGTTTTTAATACTAATTCCTATTAAACAAGTTTCGAATGATATCCTTCTAAATGCTGTTTTTGGTGGTGTCATCCAAGCTGTTGGCGTCGGGATTACGTTAAAATGGGGGGCTTCAACAGGCGGAGTGGATATCATTGCAATGGTTTTATCGAGAATGAAAGACAAGCCGATCGGACCCTATATGTTGGTTATAAATGGGGTGATTATTATAACAGCTGGATTTTTGTATGGCTGGGAGAAAGCCCTTTATACACTTGTCACTTTATATACTTCGACAAGAGTGATTGACGCCATTCATACTAGACATGCAAAACTCACTGCAATAATTATTACCAAAAAGGCTGATGTAATGAAAAAAGCAATACAAGAAAAACTTGTAAGAGGAATCACGATTCTACCAGCAAAAGGTGCGTTCTCAAACGAAGCAAGAGAAATGTTGATGGTTGTTATTACCCGCTATGAGCTCTTTGATTTGGAAAGGATCCTTAAGGAAGTGGATCCCAATGCCTTTACAAATATTATTCAAACAACCAATATCTATGGATTTTTTCGTAAGGAATAAAAAGAAAAGCGGAAGCGCCTTGTTCAGGGGCGACAGGCATAAGAAGCCGGCTTGAAGGTTACTTTTTAACCTTCAGGACGGATTGGCTTATGACCCCGAGCCCCTAGGCGCTGTAGCTAGACAAAAAGAAAAGCGGAAGCGCCCGTAGGTGCCTCCGCTTTTCTTTTTAAGTCATCTGTTCAAGCTCTTGTTGCATTTGTTGGAGCTGTGCTTGCTCTGCTACAGTCGAATTTGCATAAGCAGAACTTAATGCATTTTTAGCTTTCGCGACAGCAGAATCAAGATCAGCTGGGTCGGCAGACTTCGCCATCTCAACAAATCTTCGTGCTTCTTGGAACAATTGGTTTCCCATGTTATATTCCTCCAAGCGAGGATTCTTGCACATTGGACATCTTCTGAGCTTCCGCTTCAGCGTAAGTCATGTGATAAGGAATACGTTCAGCATGCTTACTGACCGTATCCACTCCTTGCTGAACAAAGCGTTTTGATTTGTTTCGTTTACCCATTCGAATCCCTCCAATATGCTCATAGCTCATATTGAAACAGCAACGCTGCCTCAAAAAATAGTATGTACCAAAAGGGGGAGGTTCATTTAGGTAAACAATGGTGAAATGAGTGTTAATATTTTATATTTAACAAATCCGCCAAATATTGAGCAACACCATCTTCTTCGTTACTTAAAGTGACGTCATTAGCAATATTTTTCACACTGTCGATTCCATTTCCCATGGCAATTCCATGACCAGCATATTCAAGCATTTCAAGGTCGTTGTCTTCATCGCCAAACGCAATAATTCTATCAGCGGGAATACCATAATAATCAGAAGCCTTTTTTAACCCCACGGCCTTACTTAAGCCAACCTTTATAATTTCAACCACATGCCATGGAGCGGCCCAACTGCGATGATCGATAACTTCTGCATGGACAGCCGATAAGTGTTCGCGAATTATCTTTAATTGATCCTCCTCCGTATGAATTAACAAACTCGTGGGTGAATCATTTAAATAATTTGCCAGATCGCCCGTAGTGATTTTTGGATTGCCAAAGTTGAAAATATCTAACAGCTTTTCATCGTGGTAATGGAAGTAAACATCATCGATCACTTCGGCAATTATATTATGGAAGTGGAAACTTCTGCACGCTTCCACAATATCTTTTGCAACCTTTATATCAAGAGGTTCATGATAAAATCCCCAGTCAGGTTTTCGAGGGTGATGCATAAATGCTCCATTGAAATTGACAATCGGAGTGTCCAAATCCAATTCCCGATAGTACATCTCGCTGGAACGATAAGGCCTTCCTGTTGCAATCATAACGATATGACCTTGTTCTCTTGCTTTTTTAATAATTCCGTGTGTTTTTAATGATATCGTTTTATCATCTTTTAATAATGTCCCATCTAAATCTAATGCAATTAGGTGTCTATCTGTCATAATAACTCCTTCTAATTATAATTTTCATCGCTAATAAAGTGCGTCGCTTTAGGAAAAAATTTATATACATGTTACACTGCAATTATGAATTTAATACTTAGTGGAATTATTAATTCCTATATTTACTATGTTAACAATTTTATATCTAAACTGTAAAAAAATTCACACCAAATGATATAAAAAAACTATATACTTTTTTTAACTAAGTCTCAATCTTGGCATGCTTGATAATTTGCTATAATAGAGTGGGACAAAGATAATGAAGGAGTGGATCAAACATGAATGAAGAACTAAAAGAAAATATCATGGGTGCCTTAGAACTAGTAATCGACCCTGAACTAGGAGTAGATATTGTTAATTTAGGATTAGTATATAATGCTGAAATGGATGAAGAAGGAAACGTAACGATTACAATGACGTTAACTTCAATGGGCTGCCCACTTGCTGGAACAATTGTTGACCAGGTTAAACGGGCATTGGCCGACATTCCGGAAATCAAAGAAGTAGAAGTAAATATTGTTTTTAATCCTCCATGGAATAAAGAAATGATGTCACGTTATGCGAAAATCGCATTAGGAATTCGCTAAGCTTAATTAGAGGCTTTTGAACTCTCAGTAAAATAAGCGTATTTTTTAGAAACAGCAGATTTTCTGCTGTTTTTTTTATTTCAAAATAAGAAAGGTGAAAAATTTGAACTTAGATAACTGTCTAGCTCCAGCGCCCAGCGGCTAGTGTACTTCGCCCTTTTCCCTACGAAAAGTCAACATCGGATCGCTAACGCTCTACGTGTTTCCTTTATCTTAGTCAAAGTGCTCCAGTCCATACGCCGCTAACCGGGCGCTTGCGCTTTTCTTATTCTTCACGATTCAGACATATCTAGCTTACAGAATGTGAGATAGTTCACTTTTTTCAAATATAAACACCTTTATAATAAAGATTAATAAGGCTGTTGGATTTGAATAGCCGTTATTAGGAGGCGTTTCATATGGCTATTAGCCGAGATTTTAATAAAGACCCTTTTATCGTGATTTGGGAACTCACTAGAGCTTGTCAATTAAAGTGTCTGCACTGCCGTGCCGATGCACAGTATAAAAGGGATCCACGTGAACTATCTTTTGAAGAAGGAAAAAATCTAATTGATCAAATATATGAAATGAACAATCCGATGCTTGTTTTTACTGGCGGAGACCCGCTGATGAGAGAAGATGTTTTTGATATTGCGAAATATGCAGTTGAAAAAGGCGTTCGGGTATCAATGACCCCAAGTGCGACACCAAATGTAACAAAAGAAGCAATTGAAAAAGCAAAAGAAGTAGGTCTTGCTCGCTGGGCATTTAGTATTGATGGTCCTAGGGCTGAGATTCATGACCATTTTAGAGGAACAGCTGGATCATTTGACCTTACCATGGAAAAAATAAAATATTTGCATGAAGTTGGATTACCCATTCAGATTAATACGGTGATTTCCCGTTACAATATTGACTACCTTGATGAAATGGCAAAAATGGTTGAAGACTTAGAATGTGTGTTATGGAGTGTCTTTTTCCTAGTGCCAACAGGAAGAGGTCAACAATCAGATATGATTTCTCCAGTTCAACATGAAAAAGTATTCAGATGGCTATATGATTTAAGTAAGCGCGTGTCTTTTGATATCAAAACAACAGAAGCAATGCACTACAGACGTGTTGTGATTCAACAAAAAATGCGCGAAGCGAAAGAAACAACAGATGAGATTGAGTATTTAAGCGCATTAACAGAAAAGGGATTAACAGGCTCTATCGATGGTTTAGGGCGAGCACTAAAAGGTGTTAATGATGGTAATGGTTTTGTATTCATCTCTCATACGGGGGATGTATATCCAAGCGGACTATTACCCGTTAAAGCTGGTAATATCCGGGAAACTCCATTAGCGGAAATTTATCGTGAATCACCAATATTCCAATCGCTAAGAAACCCAGATCTTTTTAAAGGGAAATGTGGTGTCTGTGAATTCCGTCATGTTTGCGGAGGATCAAGGTCTAGAGCGTATGCGATGACTGGAGATTATCTAGAAAGCGAGCCATTCTGCGTTTATATTCCTAAATCATTAAGAGAAAAGCAAGTACAGTAAATTAAAACGATAAAACAAGGTTGCCTCAATAGTGAGACAGCCTTGCGTATATAGATAACTACAAATAAGTAAAGGCCAGCCTATTCGATACTGCAATAAACGGCAGAACAATTTTCACAGTCGATTTCATTTTTTAAGTATTGTAAATCCAATATAGAGATCTTTCCTTTTTTAACTGAAATGATTTTATCTTTCTTTAGTTCACTAAGTATACGGTTTGTACTCTCACGTGAAGTACCGCAGAAGTTGGCAAGTTCTTGGTTGGTTAACGGCAGATCTATTAAGATCTCATTATCTTTTTGAATACCATAACTATTCGACATACGGATAAGTGTTGAGAATAGCGCACCTCGTTTTCCATTTAACAACCATCTATTTTCCATCGTGATCAATGTTTAGTTTGTTAGTACCATTTTATCTCATGAGGAACCAATAAGAAGAAGTAAACAATGACAATATAGTGAAAACTCATATGAAATTAATCATGTTTATTTATTTTCTATTTGAATTTTAGGTTAAATGAATAAAATCTGTAGAGGAAAATTTTTACCAAAACAGTTATTTATAGATTGTAAAACTTCTGCTAAGATAAGAATTGTATTAAAAAGTATTGTTATAGTGAATAAAGTAACAGTTTTTTTATCTAAAGACTGGTACACTGAATATCATTAGGTTCCTTAAAATAATGGAGTTGATATGGAATGGAAAAAACCATTATTAAAGATAAATTAAATAGACCATTGCATGACTTAAGAATTTCTGTGATTGATCGATGTAATTTCCGTTGCCAATACTGTATGCCAGCTGACCAATTTGGTCCTGATTTTGAGTTTCTTCCTAAAAGTGCCTTGCTATCCTATGAAGAGATCGAACGCCTAGCGAAAATATTTGTTAGTTTGGGTGTGGAAAAAATCCGCCTAACAGGAGGAGAACCTCTTCTTCGTAGAGATATGCCCATTCTTGTTAAGAAGCTGTCAGCTATTGAGGGCTTACTTGATATCGGATTAACGACGAATGGTGTGCTTCTACCGAAATTTGCCAAAGATTTAAAGGAAGCAGGACTCAAAAGAGTAAATGTAAGCCTTGATACCTTAAACGATGAATTGTTTGGCAAAATTAACGGGCGTGGGGTTGGAACTGGGCCAGTTTTGGAAGGCATTGAAGCAGCGAAACAAGCAGGTCTTGGGGTCAAAATTAATATGGTTGTCAAAAAAGGTTTGAATGATACTGAAATTATTCCAATGGCAGAGTACTGCAAAGAGAACGGTCTGGAGCTTCGCTATATAGAATTCATGGATGTTGGCTCCACGAACGGCTGGAAAATGGATGATGTTATTACTAAAAAACAGATATATTATTTGTTAAAAGAACAATTTGATCTTGAACCCGTTGACCCAGCCTATTACGGAGAAGTGGCAAAGGTGTACCGCTATAAAGATAAAGATGTGAATGTAGGATTTATCACATCTGTTTCGGAATCATTTTGTTCAAGTTGCACTCGTTCTCGACTTTCAGCGAATGGTCAGATTTTTACTTGTTTATTTAATGGGAATGGGCATGATATCCGTAATTTTATGAGAAACGGTGCCTCTGATGAAGAAATCCGTGAGCGGGTGAGCGCCATTTGGAATGGACGAGATGACAGATATTCAGACGAACGAACAGACGAAACGCACAAAAACCGTAAAAAAATAGAAATGTCCTATATTGGTGGTTAAACTCTCTTCCAGGAAGAGAGTTTTTTTGTACAAAAAAACAGCCCGCTTTAAGAAAAGCGGACTGTTGATTTTATAAAAGATACCTAGGAAATAGGATGTTGTTTTCAAGATGCACATGCATAAAGGTTAATCCTTCTAACGCTTCCAAGCGTGCATATACTAATCGGTACGTACCGCATGCATCCAGAGGTAGAGTGTAGTCAGAAGTTACTGCACGGATCTCTCTTAAAATTTCACCGGCATGGTCATGTTCTTTTTCTAATTCAACAATCATTGCAATTGCTTCTTCACGATTCTCCACGGTTCCATCCGCAAGCTGCTTAATTAATGGGAATACAACAGCTTCCTCTTTCGCCATATGCTCCATCAATTCTTTTTTGAATTCAAAGAAGAGTTCGTAAACCTTTAGTAACTCTGGATGATTATCTCCATGGACACGTGAAACCTTCGTTACATAGGGACTTAGCATAGTTAGTTCCTCTTCAGATACACGATGGTAGTTGGAAATGACATGATCAATAATTGTAGTTGAATCAGAATTAGTCCAAACCTCAACATCTTTCTCGGTGTTTTCGTATTTTTCAAATACCTCTTTTAAGTCATCTAACAATGTATCCAGGTTAAGCTTATTTTGAGCAACTGCTTCTGTTAACGGAATATTACCACCGCAGCAAAAATCGATTCGGTTCTTTTTGAAAACATCACTCGTTTTAGGTAATTCGTTAACAATATCTTTAACTAATGAATTGGCTGTAATTGTAAAACTCATCTTTAATTTCCTCCCAAAGTCCAAGATTAAATCTAACCTAAGCATAATGTAAAATAGAAAAAAACTAGGTGACCTGAATCACACATTCCCTATGATCTTATATTTTTTGGCAAGATTCTTTTATTTTGTGACATTTGATATGTTAGTAAGTTTTTAATAAGCTTATAATGTTGATTAGTCGATGACTATTAGTACATATTACAATGGATAGATATTTGTTTAAGGCAGGAGCTGATTATTTTGTTCGAAAGAAGAAGACCGATTCCAATTGGAGAAGCGGTCAAAAGCATAATGGAATATCAATTACTTGGTGTGACCGAAAAAGTTTCGATAAATGAAAGCTTTGGCCGCTTTTTATCGGAGGATTTAATCGCAACTAGCGATGTGCCCCATTTTGACCGTGCACCGTATGATGGCTTTGCTGTCAGGTCAATCGATACACGAGAGGCTTCGCAATCCAATGTAGTTGAATTTGAAGTGGTCGATCACATCGGCGCGGGAATGGTTTCTACTAAAGTAATTGGAGAGCACCAAGCTGTTAGAATTATGACTGGCGCAATGATGCCAGTAGGAACAGATGCTGTCGTTATGTTTGAGGTGGCTAAGGCTTACGAAAAGGATGGAATCCCATATATGTCCATTAAACGCAGCTTTAAAGAGGGGGATAACGTTTCGTTCAGTGGTGAAGATGCCAAGCAGGGTGAAGTTTTGGTGAAAAAAGGTACATTGATAAATCCTGGAATTCAAGCAATGCTTGCTACGTTTGGATATGAACGAGTGTCCGTTGCGAAAAAGCCACGTGTTGGTTTGTTTGCAACAGGGACAGAGCTTTTAGAAGTAAATGAAGCCTTAGTTCCAGGAAAAATTCGTAATAGTAATTCCCATATGATTGCAGCTCAAATTGAAAGAGCGGGAGCCATTGTTCACTATTTTGGAAAGCTTCCTGATGAATTCGACACTTGCTTTGAAGCAGTCCAAAAAGCAATAAATGAAGTAGACTTATTAATTACCACCGGCGGGGTTTCAGTTGGGGATTTTGATTATCTGCCTGCTATCTATGAAAAGCTTGGGGCAGAGGTTTTCTTTAATAAAGTTGCCATGCGCCCTGGAAGTGTGACGACGGTTGCACAGCACAATGGGAAGCTTCTCTTTGGACTCTCGGGTAATCCTTCGGCTTGTTATGTAGGCTTTGAATTGTTTGCCCGCCCAATTATCCGTAGGATGCTTTTTTCAGAAAAACCTCACCTTCGTAAAGAACAAGCTCTTTTAGAAGTCGATTTTCCTAAAGCCAATCCGTTTACAAGGTTTGTCCGAAGTTCTACGTTTATAGATGCGGGAAGACTAAAGGCAAAACCGAGTGGACTTGACAAGTCTAACATTATAATGAGCCTTTCTGGAGCTAATTCGTTGATGATTCTTCCAGGCGGAACTAGAGGCTTTACAGCCGGTTGTGAAGTCGATGTCCTCCTGCTTGAAGACCAGGTTGGCAGTATGTGGCCGTGGTAAAGCCTGTCATCTTTCAGGTGGTTGGTTATCAAAATAGTGGGAAAACCACCATAACATCCAAACTGATCGAAGACTTAGTAAAAAAAGGACTTAAAACAGTTACAATTAAGCATCATGGTCATGGAGGCAGGCTCGCAGCCATGCCGCAGAAAGATACAGAAAAACATTTAAATGCAGGTGCGCTTGCCTCGATTGTTGAAGGAGATGGAAGTTTAATGTTACGGGCTGACAATTTCTATCCATCACTAGAAGATCAGATCGAGTTAATGAAATTCTTTCATCCAGATGTAATATTAATCGAAGGCTATAAGTTAAAGTCCTTCCCGAAGTTACTGCTATTAAGAGATGAAAGTGACCTTTCTTTGTTAGACACCGTAAGTAATGTTTCTGCAATTGTGTATTGGAAAGAAGAAATGCAGAAGCAAATCACATCAAGAATCAATGTGCCCAGCTTTCATATCAACGATGAAGGTGCATTAATCTGGATTGAGCAATTACTTCAGGAGCTTGTTCATAAAATTAATCAAAAAAGTTAATAAAATTGTCAAATCTGTTACTTTTATCACAGCTAGAAATATGGATATACTCTACAATACAAATTAGGGGATATTATGTTTGTTAAAATAGAATTATAGGTCTTTAATGGAAATACAGCAATCACTCATTGGATAACCGACCTAGAGATGATTGAAGTTACCTAGTAGATGATATAGATTTGCTGTACTTCCATTTTAACCTAAACAATTTTGTCACAAAAAGAAGGCGGAGTCCTTCTTTTTTACTGTAATTATGTGATGTGTTTCACTTATTTTTCCGCTAAGCTGGCTTATATTTAGGTTAGTCAAGGAAGAGGAGTGAAAATGATGAAGTTATTTTTACCGAAACAACATGGTGCATGGGCAATGCTAATCATCCCTTTTTGGCTTGGTGTCATTGAAGGAGGGTTTATGTGGAAGCATGTTCCATTTTTCTTTGGATGGCTCCTATTATACTTGGCGACCTATCCGATGCTTCTTTTATTTAAAAAGAAAAAACTTCAGTTTTATACTAAATGGACACTTGTATATATGATTCCATCCCTATTACTTTTACTTAATCCACTTTTGGAAAGACCAACTATTTTTTATTTTGGTCTTCTAATGATTCCGTTTTTTATAATAAATGCTTACTTTACTTCCAAAAATCAAGACCGTGCTTTTATGAATGATCTCTCTGCTATTTTTGCCTTTTCAGTTGCTGGATTAGCAAGCAGTTATTTAGAACACGGTGTTATGAACATAGAGACGCTTGTTTTCACCTTTGTAACTTCGGTCCTGTTTTTTGTGGGCTGTACTTTTTATGTCAAAACAATGATTAGGGAGAAGAAGAATACCCAATTTAAATGGATTTCATGGATTTACCATTTTCTTTTAGTGGCAGTGTGGTTCAGAGTTGGATTTTGGATCGTTGCAATAGCATTTATCCCAAGTCTTCTGAGAGCTATTATATTTTATGGGAAACCATTATCGCCTAAACAAATTGGCATTTACGAAATAATAAATTCAGCTATATTCTTTACGATCATGGCCATTCAAATAATCTTATTAAAATAAAAAAATCGGTCGATATGACCGATTTTTTTGCTTTATTTTAAGTTGTTTGCCAGCAGCAATTCTAATCAACTTTACAGATTTCGGTTGGACAATCTTCACAATCAATTTCCCGTTTTAAATACTCTAAATCATGAATAGTAATTGTTCCTTTATCAATTAACAGGATACCGGCCTTTCGTAAATCGCTCAACAAGCGATTTACTACTTCTCTTGATGTACCACAAAAATTGGCTAACTCTTGATTGGTTAGTGGTAATTCAATTAATATTCCTTTATGGGTTTTAATTCCATAACTATTGGTAATTCGAATAAGTGTGGAATAAAGAGCCCCTTTTTTTCCATGAAGAACCAAATCACGAAACTTAGTTTGAGTTTTTCGATGTTGCTGACTCATCCACTTTATGAATTCAAATGAAAGTGCCAGATTTTGCGAGAGTTTTTCTTCAAGCGTGTCTTTCATAATAACGGCAACTTCACCACTCTCGACAACACGTGCACTTAATAAATATCTTGAAGAAGGGGAAAATAAGTTTAATTCACCAACAAAATCACCACGCGAGCACATTCTTAACGTAAGTTCTCTTCCATCAGGGATGATCTTGCTGATTTGAAGAATGCCACTTTGAACAATATACAATTCATCGGCTACAGATCCTTCTTGAAATAAAAAGGTACCTTTTTCAATTTTTTTTATATGGTGAACGGTATCAAAAAGATGGGACAGTGTTACCGGCATTTCTTTTACTGACTGCATACTCATAACCACCTTTAAAGGTACGAATTCAATGCTCATTTGATTTTAAAAAATGACAGTCAAGGTTTAATTTGCTAGATAATACTATAATTATATTGTTAACAAAGAATAATTAGCAACAAATGAGCGATAAGTTCATACAATCGTCAAAGTTTGAAGAATCTTTGCGTATTTCTTAGGAAATAATGTCGACTAATAAGATAATTTGCAAAAAATTCCAATAATGAGCCGCTAACAAAAAGGTAATAATAAAGATGTAGAATAGAAGGAGGGAAAAAAATGGGTCAAAATCATCAGTTTAAATCAGGAAAAAAAGCACCTAATAATGGTGTGTATGTTGAAATCGGTGACACGGAAAGCCCTGTTAATAATCCCAAAAAAATAAAGCTAAAAGCAGGGGATACATTTCCTGAAACATCAAATGATGAACGTGTTTGGACATATCAGCGGAAACCATAAATAAATAAGGAAAAGTCATCCATGGGGTGGCTTTTTCTTTTGCCTGCGGCCTTGGCGTTTGTGGGCAATTTTTGCTGTTTTTCTTCTTTGCAAAAATTTACTTTTTATATATGAAGTTTTATAATAAAAGGAAAGGTCAAAATTGGTCAAAAAGGGTGTGATAAAAAATGGACATGAATCGAATGACAGAAAGGTTACAAAAGGGGCTAATGGATGCTCAGTCGCTAGCTGTCAAAAAAAATCATCAAGAGATTGATGAACCCCATTTGTTTTTATGTTTAATGGATCAAGAAGATAGTCTCATTTCTTCTATATTAGAAAAGTCAGGTATCCCTCCCGAAAAAATTAGAAAGAACCTTACTGCTGCTCTTGCTAAAAAAACAGAGGTTACGGGAAGTGGGGTTGAACAGGGAAAACTTTATATCACAGCCAAGCTGCAAAAACTTTTTGTCAGTGCCGAGGAGTTTGCCAAAAAGTTTTCTGATGAGTATTTATCGGTTGAACATATTCTGTTAGCTGCAGTCTACGCGAAGGATTCAGAAATGCGAAGGCTTTTACAAAACGTTGGAATTCAACCAGACAAAGTTTTGCAAGCAATTAAAGAAATTAGGGGGAACCAAAGAGTGACATCACAAAATCCAGAAGCAGGATACGAAGCACTAAAAAAATATGGACGGGATCTTGTTGCTGAGGTTAAAGAAGGAAAAATGGATCCAGTTATTGGCCGTGATTCTGAAATCCGCAATGTAATTCGGATATTATCAAGGAAAACAAAGAATAATCCTGTTTTAATCGGTGAACCTGGTGTAGGGAAAACTGCTATTGTGGAAGGGTTGGCACAAAGGATAGTTAGGAAAGATGTACCGGAAGGACTCAAGGATAAAACAATTTTCTCATTGGATATGAGTGCGTTAATTGCTGGAGCCAAATTTAGAGGTGAGTTTGAAGAAAGATTGAAAGCAGTCCTAAATGAAATCAAAAAAAGTGAAGGACGAATTTTGTTATTTATTGATGAAATTCACACGATCGTAGGAGCCGGTAAGACGGAAGGCGCCATGGATGCAGGCAATATGTTAAAACCAATGCTTGCCCGTGGTGAACTTCATTGTATTGGAGCAACTACTCTAGATGAGCACCGAAAATATATCGAAAAGGATCCAGCACTTGAACGTAGATTTCAGCAGGTACTGGTTCAAGAACCAAACGTTGAAGATACCATTTCAATCTTAAGAGGGTTAAAAGAACGATATGAAGTGCATCACGGTGTTAAAATTCATGACCATGCCTTGGTTGCTGCAGCCACATTATCTGATCGTTATATCACCGATCGTTTTTTGCCTGATAAAGCAATTGATCTAGTCGATGAGGCTTGTGCTTTAATACGTACTGAAATAGATTCAATGCCTACCGAATTAGATGAAGTAACACGCAGGGTTATGCAATTGGAAATTGAAGAAGCTGCCTTAAGTAAAGAGGTTGATGACGGGAGCAAGTTGAGGCTGGAGGCACTCCTAAAAGAACTAGCTGATTTAAAAGAAACAGCCAATGAAATGAAGGCAAAATGGCTTCAAGAGAAACAAAGTATACAGAAATTGCAGGAGAAAAGAGAACAACTGGAAAAGCTTCGCAGGGAGCTTCAACAAGCTGAAGATAAATACGATTTAAACCGAGCGGCAGAGCTTCGCCACGGTCAAATTCCGTTAGCAGAAAAAGAGCTAAAGGAACTCGAAACGGCAACTGCTAAGGACGAACGTTTGCTTCGTGAAGAAGTTACTGGAGAAGAAATCTCCAATATCGTATCAAGATGGACAGGAATACCTCTTTCTAAGCTAGTAGAAGGGGAGAGAGAAAAGCTGTTAAAATTGGAATCAATCTTGCACGAAAGAGTCATCGGCCAGAATGAGGCAGTAAATTTAGTGGCAGATGCAGTACTCAGGGCGCGTGCTGGAATTAAGGATCCTAATCGACCAATTGGATCGTTTTTATTTTTAGGTCCGACAGGTGTTGGGAAAACGGAGCTTGCGAAAGCATTGGCCGAGTCTTTATTCGACAGTGAGGAACATATTATACGTATCGATATGTCTGAATATATGGAGAAGCATGCTGTGTCCCGCCTAATTGGAGCCCCTCCAGGCTATATTGGCTATGAAGAAGGCGGACAGTTGACGGAAGCTGTAAGGAGAAGACCATATTCTGTTGTTTTAATGGATGAAATTGAAAAAGCTCATCCTGAGGTATTTAACATTCTCTTACAAGCGCTTGATGACGGAAGAATTACTGACTCAAAAGGGCGTGTCGTTGACTTTAAAAATACAGTTATTATTATGACTTCTAATATTGGCTCACATTTTTTACTAGAACGAAGTGAAACCGAGGTTGAAATCTCTGAAGCGGTAAGGGAGAAAGTGATGAGTCAATTACGGGGACATTTCCGTCCTGAGTTTTTAAATCGAATCGATGAAACAATCCTCTTTAAGCCGCTATCATTGGACGAAATTAAGATTATCGTTGCCAAAATGATGAGAGAACTTCAAAATCGGTTAAAGCATCAACAAATTGATATAATCATTAATGAGGAAGCAAAAGAATTCATTGCCGTAAATGGATTTGATCCAATTTATGGGGCAAGGCCTTTAAAACGATTTATTCAAAGAAACATTGAAACCAAGCTAGCCCGTGAAATAATCGCTGGCAAGTTACATGATCAGTCAAGAGTGGAAATAAATATTAACGACGGTGAGATTACTTTATCGGTTTATTAAATACCTATAGAAAAAGGTCATCCATTTGATAGGATGACCTTTTTCTTAATGTTTTGTTGCGGGCTCGTTAGGAATTATTGCAGCAGCAATGTAAATCAAGATCGTTACCCCAACTGAAGCAATAGCAGCAGGCATAAATTCATATTTAGCACCTGCAGTCATTGAACTCACTACATATGTAAGCATTTGCACTAAAAGAAATGACCAGAAAAAGGTCCAAAAAAATCGCACTATTTTTCACCTCTAACCTATTTTACATCTTCATTTATATTATCATATGATTCTGAAATGATAAAGTGAAACTTCCGCCAGTGGTAAGTAATACCACTCAGGCTATTCCGAGCATTTTCCGTTTTTAAAAGGTGATTACTAATTTTCCAGCTGAGCTTAATAAAAATAGGCTAACCCCCCTTTCATCTTTAATGAGGCGGCATACAATACAGTGAGGAAATATGTAAAAGGAGATTTATCTATGGAGAATCGTAATTTTCAGATGGATACCCAATGGAATATTATTCACTACCCTGAAAAGCCTACCGGATTTGGGATCTTAATAATTGGAGATGAAAGACATTTTGTCGATGAAAGTAAATGCTTTTGGACACAAAATGAAGGAAGGTTAGCTATTGTTAACCAGCTTAAAGAAAAAGGGTACACCATTTTTTCCTCAAATCTATATGGGCGAAACTGGGGAAGCAATAATGCAGTTGAGCTTGCCGAGAGGTTATACCAGCATGTCATAAGAAGTGAAATATTAAATAACAAAATCCATATCTTAGCCGAAGGTATGGGGGCGCTGGTTGCCATAAGTTTAATGGAGAAAATGAAAGGGCGGATACGGTCAATTATTCTGCTCAACCCCATTATTTCCTTGAAAAACCATCTTGAACAAGAAAAGGAACATAAATTCTTTTATAAAAAGTTAATGAGGGAATTAGTAGCAGCACATCAAATGGACCAACATGTACTCGAAAACCATATTTTCAGTATGGATGATAAAATAAATCTTCAATTTGGATGTCCAGTTAAAATTATTCATGTCCTTTCAGGGGGGAAATCGTATAACCAATCTAAAGTGTATCACCAAATAATTAGTGACCCAGAAATAAACCCTACTTTCATTCTACCTGAAAAAAAACAACAGCTTGGCAATATGATGTTAAAGTTTTTCAACAACCATGAAACGATCCTATAGGCTGGTCCTCCCCAAAAAGAAATAATTCCTTAGCGATATGCATAGGATTCATTAAGGTAAGTATGGGGAGGAATATTTTATGGACAAGGCAATTATATTTGGGATGTTTGACTTTGTTGGTTTTCACGTTGGCAAAAACCTGCTCAATAAAGGAATAGAGGTCAATGGCGTTCATATAGATGAGGTTGATAATATAGATTTTCTTGATGAAAAAAGACTTGAAGTCGGTAGAAATGCAAACTTTCTGGAAAAATCGTTATTCGAGTTGGAGAATAGTCCTAGAGAAGACATGAGTAATACAAGGATTATATTTTCTATATATGACTTATTTATGCTTAAAAAGGAACAAATTTTACAAAATGAAGAGGTAACAAAGCCGATAATTCAGTATATAGAGGACAATAACAAAAATGCGAATATCGTTTTTATTCTTCCGATTCAAATGCTTACCAGTACATTTAGGGGAAAAGAAATTGAGGGATTCCTAAGTAGGATAAACGGATTAGTAAAGAATACACAGATATTGTATTTACCTGCTATTTATGGTCCATGGCAGCCGTTAACTTTTTTGTTTCAACAAGCTATTGTTTCCAAATTTAAAAAGACAGATATAACTCATGAAGAACGGGAATGGATAAACGATGTCATATTTGTTGATGATGCCATTGAATCAATCTTAGAAATCATAGAGAAAGGAAAACCTGGGAGTTATTTGATTGAAAGTGGAAGTGATGACCAATGGTTCAGGTGTGCTTCTTACCTAAAAATCGATGAAAATCAGTCTCGGTTAAGTAACTTATCATCAATACAAGGTGATCTTCCAGTATTAAAAGTAACAGTAAGAAAGGTAACCCCAATTTCAGCTTCTATCCTGGCACAAATGGAACATGTGCAGCGATTGTATGAAAATCGTTTATAAGGCAATTGGCATACTGTTTGAAAGAATCATGAAATATATGACCATATAAAATAAAGATCCAGATGTGTTGTGGTTTTAAAATTGTCTTTTCATTTATTTGTTGAAAGGTTAGAATAAAATTGGAAAAAGCAGTCATAGAATTATTTTCCTTTGTTCTATAAATTAATAATGTAAAGGAAACGTGTTATAGAAATGGCAACAGTACGAAGGAGATGCATGAAATGATAAACCGTTTCGGAATCATACTTTTATGCCTTTTTTTGCTTGGGGCCTGCGGAGAGACAAAATCTACAGGTAAAATAAAAAAGGTTGGATTGTTAGTACCTGAAACGGTCAATGACCAAGTATGGGGGACGAAGGGCTTTAAAGGTTTGTTAAAAATACAGTCAAAATTTGATGTGGATGTGTTTTATAAAGAAGGAATTAATTCAGAAGCAGTTGTCGAACGTGCAGTAGAAGAGTTTGACCAAAAAGGGGTAAATCTAATATTCGGCCATGGGTCTGAATATGCTGAATACTTTAATAATCTTTCTAAAGATTATCCTGATATCCATTTTATTAGTTTTAATGGTGATGCTAAAAACAAAAACACAACTAGTCTGAATTTTAAAGCACACGCGATGGGTTTTTTTGGAGGAATGGTTGCTGCACATATGTCAAAAGCACAAAATGTCGGTGTTATAGCCGCTTATGAATGGCAGCCAGAGATTGAGGGCTTCTATCAGGGGACTATGGCTGAAAATAAAAACACGAAAGTTAGTATAGAATATGTTGGAAATTGGGATGATGAAATAAAAGCAGTTCAATTAGCAAATGACATGATGGAAAAGGGAATTGATGTGATTTATCCTGCAGGTGACGGGTTTAATGTGCCAGTAATAGAAACAGTAAAGGAACACGGCATGTATGCAATCGGTTACGTTTCGGACCAATCTGATTTAGGTGAATCTACGGTATTAACAAGTACCATACAGCAGGTAGATATTTTATATGAAAAGGTTGCAGATCTATACAATAAAGGGGAACTAAAAACAGGTAACCTTTCCTATGATTTTCAAGACAATGTTATTTCACTTGGTAAATTTAGTCCTCATGTAAACAAAGAATTCATTCTGGAGATAAACAATCAAATTGAAGATTATAAAAAAACAGGAAACTTGCCAAAATGAAAAATTGAAGGAGTACATATGAACAGTCAAGATAAAACATTTCAATTTATGCAGATCGCGATGAAATACTTACCAGAAGCAAAGGAACAATTGGACACGGCTGGTGTGGAATTATCAATGGAATTAATCGAGCCATTCATGAATCTTTTTACAAAGGTCATGCAAGAAGCATATGAACTCGGTCTAGCTGAAGGTCGAAAAGAAATATAATGAGAAAGTAAGCTCTCGTAATAGGGAGCTTATTTATTTGTTTGGCAATGTTAAGGATTATTGTTGATTTTATAGCCAAGTTGATTGGAGCGATGCGCCTGGAGCGGAAATCATCTGCCAAGTTTAATTGAGTCATTTTTTTATTGGAATATACTTAAGCGAAGAGAGAAATAAGAAGAAACAGTTGCTTAAAATAGGTTTTATTTGATAAAATTAGTACCAAGTCATAATAATTGATATTAACTTTAGGATATAGAGAATCTTGCGAAAAAAAAGGAGTTGGAACTTGTGAAAGCAGGTATTGTAGGGATTGGCAGGTATTTACCAGAGAAAATTGTCACCAATAAGGATTTAGAAAAAATAATGGATACCTCTGATGAATGGATTCGTACAATGACAGGTATCGAAGAAAGAAGAATTGCTGCCGATGATGTTAATACATCTGATATGGCATTTGAAGCAGCAAAACAGGCCATTCAAGATGCCGGAATTACCGCTGAAGAGATTGATTTAATCTTGGTAGCTACAGTTACACCTGATACTCCTTTTCCATCGGTTGCCTGCAGAATTCAAGAAAGGCTGGGGGCAAAAAAGGCGGCAGCGATGGATGTCAGTGCAGCATGTGCTGGCTTTATGTACGGAATTGTGACAGCGAAACAATTCATTGAAACCGAAGTTTATAAATATGTCCTAGTCGTTGGCGTGGAAAAGCTTTCGAAAGTTACCGACTGGAGTGACCGCAATACTGCAGTATTGTTTGGGGACGGCGCTGGTGCCACCATTATTGGACCTGTTTCAGAAAATCGCGGAATCCTTTCCTTTGAGCTTGGAGCAGATGGTACTGGATCAAAACACCTATACCAGGATGAATATATTATTATGAATGGTAGAGAAGTGTTCAAATTTGCTGTAAGGCAAATGGGGGAAAGCTGTATCAATGTTCTCGAAAAAGCAGGTTTAACAAAGGATGATGTTGATTTCCTTATTCCTCATCAGGCCAATATTCGTATTATGGAAGCATCTAGACAAAGATTAGAGCTGCCAGTCGAAAAAATGTCCAAAACGATTAATAAATATGGTAATACTTCTGCTGCATCGATTCCAATTTCGATTGTGGAAGATGTAGAAGAGGGAAGAATTAAAGATGATGACCTCATTGTCATGGTTGGCTTCGGCGGAGGCTTAACTTGGGGAGCAATTGCAATTAGATGGGGAAAATAAAGAGATATTTTTTGATAAATAACCATACGAAACAAGATACGAAATGAAGGAGATAGATAATATGGAAAAGCGCAGGGTCGTTGTAACAGGCGTAGGTGCAGTAACGCCACTTGGAAATGATGCTGAAACAACATGGAAGCACATATTAGAAGGTAAATCAGGGATTGGGCCATTGACAAGAGTTAATGCAGATGAATATCCTGCAAAAGTTGCCGCAGAATCTACTGATTTTAACCCAGAAGCCTTTATGGATAGAAAAGATGCACGCAAAATGGACCGTTTTACACAATTTGCAGTTGCATCGGCATTAATGGCAGTAAAAGATGCTAATTTAACTATTAATGAAGATAACTCCCATCGTGTTGGAGTATGGATTGGTTCTGGCATCGGCGGAATGGAAACATTTGAACAGCAATACGAAATATTTCAGAAGAGAGGCTACAAGCGTGTAAGCCCATTCTTTGTACCAATGTTGATTCCTGATATGGCAACAGGACAGGTTTCAATTATACTTGGGGCAAGAGGCTTCAATTCTTGTACAGTAACTGCCTGTGCAACAGGAACTAATTCCATAGGTGATGCCTTTAAAGTAATTCAACGCGGCGATGCAGATGCAATGGTGACCGGCGGAGCGGAAGCACCAATTACAAAAATGTCTGTCGCAGGCTTCTGCGCGAATACGGCTCTTTCAACAAATCCAGACCCGAAGACAGCTAGCAGACCATTCGATAAAAACCGCGATGGCTTTGTTATTGGTGAAGGTGCCGGGATCATTGTTCTGGAGGAACTTGATCATGCCTTAGCACGTGGTGCTAAAATCTATGCCGAAATTATTGGTTATGGGGCAACTGGTGATGCCTATCATATAACTGCACCAGCACCTGGTGGTGAAGGTGGTGCCCGTGCAATGAAAATGGCTATTAATGATGGCGGATTAAATCCTGAGGAAATTGATTATGTAAATGCCCACGGGACTAGTACTGAATATAATGACAAGTTTGAAACCCTTGCGGTGAAGGAAGTATTTGGCGAACATGCATATAAATTAGCAATCAGTTCAACTAAATCTATGACAGGACACCTTCTAGGTGCAGCAGGTGGTGTAGAAGCGATTTTCACTGTTTTAGCAATAAGAGACAGCATCCTTCCTCCAACTATGAATTATGAAACACCAGACCCTGAATGTGACTTAGATTATGTAGTCAATAAAGCACGTTCGAAAGAAATTAAGGCAGCCATGAGTAATTCGCTAGGCTTTGGCGGCCACAACGCAACGATTGTTTTCAAAAAATATGAATAAGTAAAAAATTCGACCGGAGATGATTTCTGGTCGAATTTTTTTTGAAAAATAATACCTCAGAAATACATGAACCACTTTTGTTACGTTTAATAAACTGATCAGAGGGTGAGTGAAGTAAAATGGGGTGAAGTAATGGGAATCATTCGAACAGAGCAATGGTTAGAGGAGGAGATTGACCGACCCGTTAAGATTTGTGAAAGATTAGAGCCATATTTTAAAAAACAAACCGCAAAGGAAATTTATAATCAATTGATGGATTTTGGGATGTATCGGCCGTCTAGGGCCGCAAGGAACAATCTTGTTCGGATGAAGGAACAAAAAGCATGGGATAAAGTAGAGCGTCTATTTAATAATTATAAACATAAATGGAATGGCCCTGACATACCAATTTTTCTCTTTCCAGTAGCACAGTCAGGAGGTTTTTTTATCAGAGAAGTTAAAAGCAAGGCTGGTGTTTCTTTCCCAGATAAAATGTTTCTTTTTCTCTCTACCTATGATGACCCAAATGAAGTAGAGGCACTTTTGATTCATGAATACCACCACGTCTGTCGGCTTAGGATGTTAGATAAAAGGCTGGAAGACTATACTTTGCTTGATTCCATTATCATAGAAGGACTGGCAGAATATGCAGTTTTAAAAAATTGTGGACGGGAATATTTAGCTCCATGGTGCCGTATGTATAAAGAAAAGGAGTTATTAAATTTTTGGGAGAAATATTTGAAAGAACAGCTAAACACAAAAAAACATGAAAAGAAGCACGATGAATTACTTTTTGGGGTAGGAAGACTGCCAAATCTATTAGGTTATGCTGCAGGATATCATTTGATTGAACATTTTTACAAAAACAATAATTATTCTACAAAACTATCTTTTACAAATTCTGCAATAAAATATCTTGAATACTATAATAAAACCTTCGAAAAAAGCCAGTAAAATAAGGCTTTTTTTAATGATGAAATAACATATATTAGGAATTGTGCAAAAAAATCTTGCAATTGTAACAATTCTGTAATAGAATTTTATTGAATATATAGAATAAACTGAATAATTCAAAAAAGTTGGAAGGTGTACTATGAGCGCAAAAAAATCGCTGCACAAAGAGGCACCATTGCTTGAATTGAAAAATTTACAGACCGCTTTTGATATTGACGGAACTGATTATAATGCAGTAGATCATGTTTCGTTCAATGTAATGCCAGGGAAAATTATCGGTATTGTTGGAGAATCTGGTTGTGGTAAGTCTGTTTTGAGCCTTTCGATTATGAAGTTACTCCCGAAAGGAAGTGGAAAAATAAAATCAGGTGAAGTCATTTTTGATGGAGTAAATCTTGAGAAAATGTCCGAATCACAAATCAATAAAATTCGTGGGAAAGACGTCTCCATGATTTTCCAAGAACCAATGACCTCATTAAATCCAGTCTTTACAATAGGATATCAACTCCAAGAAGTCCTTTTCAACCATACAAAGATAACTAAAAAAGAGGCTCGGTTAAAATCGATCGCCTTATTGAAAAGTGTTGGAATCTCTCGACCAGAAAAACTCGTTGATGAGTATCCGCACCAATTATCAGGCGGGATGAGACAACGCGTCATGATCGCCATTGCCATTGCATGTCAGCCTAGATTATTAATTGCTGACGAACCAACCACTGCCCTCGATGTTACCGTTCAAGCTCAAATTCTCGAACTTTTAAAAGATATACAAGCCGTAAATGATATGTCTGTTATTTTGATTACACATGATTTGGGTGTAATTGCGGAAATGTGTGACGAAGTAATGGTGATGTATGCTGGAAGGATTGTAGAACGTACCGATGTGGATACACTTTTCCATAATCCTAAACATCCATATACAAGTTTGCTCTTAGGGGCAATCCCGAAAATGGATGGACAAGAAGAACGGTTAAGTTCGATTAAAGGTATCGTCCCATCGCTTATAAATATGCCGAAAACTGGCTGCCGTTTTGCCCATCGATGTCCAAACGCCATGCCTGAATGCACTACAATTACCCCTTTGCTTGAAGATGTTGAACAAGGCCATGAGGTTGCCTGTTTGCTCTTTGAAACTAGCAAGCCAAGAGAAGGGGTGAAAAAATGAGTACCATTTATATACATAAAAAGGCAGCCCATTCTTCCTCTCAATCTGAAAATCTATTAGAGATTAAAAATCTTAAAACCTATTACCCAGTCAAAGGTGGGTTCTTTAAGCGCACTATTGGAAATGTAAAAGCGGTAGATAATATCTCTTTTGAGATTAAAAAAGGAGAAACTCTTGGACTAGTAGGTGAATCCGGATGTGGCAAATCTACGGCAGGGAGAACCATTCTTCGTTTACTTAAACCAACGGGGGGGCAAATTCTCTTTAATGGAAAAGACATTACCAAAGTAACTGGTAAATCACTTCGAGAGATTCGCAAAGATATGCAGATGGTCTTTCAGGATCCCTATGCTTCCTTGAATCCCATGCAAATGGTTGGAGATATAATTGCAGAGCCTATTTATAATTTTTCAATAAAAGATAAGGCAGAGTTAAAACGGGAAGTCATGGATTTGTTAGATAAAGTAGGCTTGCCGCCTGATGCCTATTACAAGTATGCCCATGAATTTTCTGGGGGACAGCGCCAAAGAATTGGAATAGCTAGAGCTCTAGCATTAAAACCCAAATTAATTATTGCCGATGAACCGGTTTCAGCACTAGACGTATCCGTCCAATCGCAGGTATTAAACCTGTTAAAGGACTTACAGGAAGAATTTGATCTTACTTTTCTTTTCATTGCGCATGACTTAAGTGTTGTTAAACACATGAGTGACCGAATAGGTGTTATGTACCTAGGGAATATGGTTGAGGTTTCCGATAAAGACAGCCTTTACGCTGAACCTCTCCATCCATATACACAGGCATTAATTTCAGCTATTCCAACTCCGGATCCCAGGGTGAAAAAGGAGCGGGTCATATTAAAGGGTGATGTGCCAAGCCCTATCAATCCTCCATCTGGTTGCACATTCCATCCGCGCTGCCCAATGGCAATGGAGGAATGTTCTAAAAGTAAGCCCGTATTAAAGGAGGTGAAGCCCTCTCATCGAGTAGCTTGCCACCTTTACTAGAAAAGTGAAAGTGCCTAAGGGCTGGAATTAGTCAGTAGCTAAGGGAAAAATATAATAGGGGGGAAACAAATGAAGAAGAGAAGTATGCTTATGTTTGCAGCATTAATGCTGGTTCTTTCCGCATTTTTAGCAGCTTGCAGCGGCGGTGAAAAAGCGGGTACTAAGAAAAATGAAAACGAAGGTAAAAGCGGCGAAACAGCCGGAAAACCACAGGATGGCGGCACACTAGTCTATGCACTGGATTCAGCACCTGAAGGTAAATTTAACTACTCTTTTTATGGTACACAAACTGATGCATATGTAATTGATTTCTTTGATGAAAACTTAATTGATTATGATGAGAACCTAAAGGCACAACCACATATCGCATCATGGAAAACAGCAGACAATAAAGTCTTTGACTTCGAAATCAAACAAGGTGTTAAATGGCACAACGGGGACGAATTATCAGTTAAGGACTGGGAATTCGCTTTGAAAGTTGTTGCTGACAAGGATTATGAAGGTCCGCGCTTTGATAACGTAAGAAACATTGTGGGTGCACAAGATTATCATGATGGTAAAGCAAAGGAGATTGCTGGTATTAAAGTAGTCGATGATTACCACATTCAAATTACTTTCGATAAGGCCCGAGTAAACAACCTGGATAATCTTTGGACATACCCTATGAACCGTACAGCATTTAAAGGAATTGCTGTAAAAGATATGATGGGGTCTGAACAGGTTCGTACAAAGCCAGTTGGTTTAGGACCATTTAAAGTTTCTAAAATTATCCCTGGTGAATCAGTTGAAATGGAGCGCTTTGATGATTACTTCGGCGGTAAACCGCATATCGAAAAAGTCGTTGTTAAAGTGATCGACCCATCTCTTTCTGTAGGAGAACTTAAAAACGGAACGCTTGATATGACTTCTTTCCATCCTAGTATTATTGATCAAGTTAAAGCGCTTGATAATGTAAACGCAGTAACATATCCCGGCGTAAGCTATTACTATGTTGGTTTCAGATTAGGTACTTGGGATGGCGGGAAAAACGTCATGAGCGAACCAAAATACCAAGAGAAAAAGCTTCGTGAAGCAATGTATTATGCAATCAATCGTGAGGAATGGGTTAAGGCGTTCTTCTTTGGTGTAGGTAAGCCTGTAAACCGTCCAATCCCGACAAACCATTGGATTGCAGCACCTAATGAAGATTTAGAGCAATACAAATATGATCCGGAAAAAGCTAAATCACTATTAGATGAAGCAGGCTACAAAGACGTTGATGGCGATGGATTCCGTGAAGATCCAAACGGTAAGAAATTCGTTGTAAACTTCAGCCACTATGCAACGGATAACCCAACTTTTGAATCTCGTGCCAAAGCAATGACTCAATATTGGGAAGCTGTTGGATTGAAAACTAAATTAACGATGACTGACGTAAATCTTTACTATGAAATGCTTGAAAAAGCGGACAAATCAATGGAAGTATTCTTCGGAGGCTGGTCAACTGGTGCAGATCCAGATCCAACTCCACTTTGGGGCTCAAAAGCACTTTGGAACTATCCACGCTGGGTAAATGCGGACAGTGATAAATTGTTGGATCAAGCACTTGATATCAGTGTTGTTGGAACAGATAACGAAAAACGTAAGGATCTTTATGTACAATGGCAAAAACTATTCATGCAAGATCTTCCGGCATTACCAATTGCTGAACTAGAAGAAACAATGGCTGTTAGCAAGCGAGTTCAGGAAGTTAAATTTGACGTTTCTGGTATGAACCGTCCAAATGAATGGTGGATAAAACAATAGTACAGTTTTCTAAAAATTAATACAATTTGTTTTAAAGGCTAACTAATACTGACAACTCAATTTTGAACTTCAAATGGGAGAAGGCTTTGCTTCTCCCATTTGAACAAAATAGGCGAGATATACAGCTTGTGGTTACCAAAGCTTATAGACAAGGAGAATGCACATGTTGAAATATGCATTTCGTAGAATATTGGGAATGATTCCAATGTTACTCCTTACTTCCATAGTAGTGTTTTCCTTGGCAAAATTAATGCCGGGGGATTCTCTAAGTGGAGAGATTGATCCAAGAAATACAAATCCAGAATACATCGCAGAAATGCGTGAGAAATTGGGTTACAATGATCCGATGCCTCAGCAGTATTTCCGTTGGATTAGTGGTTTCGTGGAGGGGGATTTTGGGAAATCAACGCGATTCAAAATTGCTGTATCTGAAGTTATTGGAGAACGTCTCCCTAACACCATACTATTAGGCCTTTCAGCTATCTTAATAACCTACGTCCTTGCATTTTTTATGGGTTCATATGCAGGTCGAAAGCCGTATACCTTAATGGATAACCTGATAGGAGGATTAAACTACATAGGTTTGGCAATTCCATCCTTTATTGCAGGAGTATTCGCCATCTTTTTCTTTTCATTTAAGTTAGGCTGGTTTCCATCTAATGGCTCAGTGGACATTGGCGTTACAGATGGAACATTAGAATGGTGGCTAAGCCGTTTTCATCATGTTTTTTTACCTGCTATCGTACTTGGATTATTAAGTACAGCAAGTTATACACAATTTTTACGTAACGATATAATTGAAAATAGCCGTAAAGATTATGTTCGTACTGCTCGTGCAAAAGGGACTCCGGAAAGTAAGATCTACAATGTTCATATTTTAAGAAACTCAATTATCCCACTTATAACCTTTTTAGGCTTTGATATTGTCGCCATTATTAGTGGTGCTATTATCACCGAGACGATTTTTACATATCCAGGTCTTGGACAATTATTCCTACAGTCTGTCGGGACAAGAGATTATCCAGTGTTAATGACATTGACAATGTTTTTCTCTTTCTTAACACTTATCGGCAACTTAGTAGCAGATGTATTATATGGTGTTGTAGATCCGAGAATTAGGCTAGATTAGGGGGAGAAAAAATGAAAGTCGTAACACAAAACGAAAAAAATGTTATCGTAACACCCCCGAAAAAAAGTTTATCTCCTTTTGCCATTGCTCGGAAGAAATTTGTAAAAAATAAATTAGCAATGATCAGCTTTCTCTTTTTATTAATTGTTACTTTTGTTTCGATACTAGCTCCTTTTATTACCACTGCAGATATTACGAGAATTAACATTGGTCAAATGTCGTTAGAGCCATCGGGTGATCATTGGCTTGGAACGGATAAAGCCGGTCGAGATGTTTTTACGAGATTACTATATGGCGGACGTATATCGTTGTTAGTTGGAATGAGTTGTACATTATTTGTAATTTTACTTGGAACATTAATCGGCTCTATTTCAGGTTATTTTGGCGGAACAGTAGATAGTATATTAATGAGATTTACTGATTTTATCTTAAACTTTCCATTCCTCGTATTTGTAATAGTCCTCAATGCCATTCTGTTTGGAAAAGTAAATGGGTTATGGGTATTAATTGGCACCATTAGCTTGTTAAGTTGGGGAGGGATTGCCCGGATTGTCCGTAGTAAAATTCTCGCTGAAAAAGAAAATGAATATATTACGGCTGCTATTTCAATTGGTTGTTCACCAGCCAAAGTAATTATGAAACATCTATTACCAAACATTTTATCTACAATTATCGTTCAAGCGACGATTACATTTGCAACGATGATTGTTGCTGAAACAGGATTAAGTTTTCTTGGCTTTGGTGTACCTCAGGAAATTCCAAGTTGGGGAAATATGTTGAATTCGGCAAACGAGCCGGATGTTCTCCAATTTAAGCTTTGGATATGGGTACCGCCGGCATTAATTATAACGATTACTATTTTATCGATAAACTTTATCGGAGAAGGACTAAAGGATGCTTTCAATCCAAAATCAAAAAGATAAAATCTGCCATTAATGTGGTGGATTTTTTTGTTGTTCTTTTCATTCTGGAATAACCAATATCATTTACCCATATACATTAAGATATATAATAGGACAGGTTCTAAAAAAGTAGGTCAATCATTGAAATTGGAGCAAAATATATATAAAGGAATAATTTAACTTAGGTCTGCCCATACTGATTTACAAACAGTTTCTTGAAGTGAGGGGTTGTAAAATGTTGTATCTTCATGATGTATGGGTAAATTGGTTTGAAGGGGAAGAAAACGGTTATAATGTTTGTCACTTTCATGAATGGCGTAAGGATGACGGGGTGGAACTGTTAGATCAGGTACCACTGATAAAAGTTGAGCCTGTTTTGTTTAAGTACATTGAAAACGATTTGTCGGAATTACCTCAACAACTTCTAGATGATATTTATCAGAAAGCCTATTTAAGAAAAAACCATGAAAGAGTTCAACTTGACTATTGCTTCGTGGTAACTGATGGAATTGGGATCTTAGCAATTGATACCATCGGCTATAATATCCCGATTCGAAAAAGTCGGTTAATTCCTAGACAAGAGCAACTGGTGTACGAAATGATTGCTCAACACGAGGCTACTAAATATCATTTTTATGAGCAGGAAAAAATGAAGGACTATCATATTCTCTCACCTGAACCAGAACTAATGAGAGGTTTAACAAGAAAAGAACGTCAATTAAAACAACTGTTATTTATGGCTTTAGATCAATTGCTCTCATCTAGTAATGAAGCAGAAGTTAGATATTGGTATACCGAATGGTGCCCAGAGCATTATTCAACCATTCAAGAATTAAATTTTGAAGCTGCATGGGAACAATTGTTTGAGGAAACAAAGTATGGGTGGTCTAAGCGACACGAGACATTTTGTGAAAATTTAATAAAAGGACAGCCGTTTTTTGAAAAGCTTTGGGAAATGGAGCACGGCCCGAAGGTAAATTAAAAGCCTGACCCAAAAGATATGTATTCCATATCTTTTGTGGGTCAGGCTTTTTTTGTTATCTCCTTTTTCTGCCAAGTCCCATGGCATTTTCCATTTTTTTAAGGGTTTTTGTTGCCACTAGATTTGCCTTTTCTGCACCTGCATCTAGAATCCTGTCGAGTTCTGATGATTCGAGTAAATCATAGTATTTTTCTTGAATAGGCTTAAAGAAATTTACGACGACATCTGCTAAATCGCCTTTAAAATCACCATATCCTTTCCCTTCATACATTCCTTCAATTTCTGAAATTGATTTAGCACCTAGGATAGAATAAATCGATAATAGGTTAGATATACCAGGTTTGTTTAATTTATCGAATTTAACAATTCCTTCTGAATCTGTGACTGCACTCTTAATTTTCTTCTCAATCTGTTTTGGGTCATCCAATGGTGTGATAATTGCCTTTTTATTTGGATCTGATTTGCTCATCTTTTTTGTTGGTTCTTGCAATGACATAATTCTCGCACCAATTTTAGGAATACTAATCTCAGGGATAGTTAATATGTCCCTGTATTTTTTATTAAATCTTTCGGCTAAATCTCGTGTTAATTCCAAATGTTGTTTTTGATCTTCGCCTACAGGTACAAGATTTGTGTTATATAAGAGGATATCCGCAGCCATGAGTGGCGGGTAAGTTAAAAGACTTGCCTGCACAGCCTCTTTACCAGTAGATTTATCCTTAAATTGTGTCATTCTTTCAAGTTCACCAATATAGGCAACACATTGCATAATCCATCCTGCCTGGGCGTGAGCTGGGACTTCAGATTGAATAAATAGAGTAGCTTTTTCTGGATCAATTCCAACTGCTAGATACAATGCCGCTAAACTTCGAATATTTTTACGAAGTGTTATTGGATCCTGTGGAACTGTAACGGCATGCTGGTCTACGATACAAAAGAAACAATTGTATTCGTTTTGCATTTCGACAAACTGTTTTAATGCTCCGATATAGTTACCTAGTGTTATTGTTCCACTCGGCTGAATACCAGAAAAGATCGTTTTCATGATTAATTTCCTCCTAAAAAAATATATAAAAAAAACCATTCATCCCCATAAAACTAATAGGGACGAATGGTTCCGCGGTACCACCCTAAATTACTCAAAAAAGAGTCACTCAATTCCACAATCATCCACAATGACAATCGGGAGTCCTTTTAACGCAAGGAAAACGTCAAATCCTACTTTTAAACCGTTTTAAATGTTCAGACAGAGGCTCCAAAGTCCATTCCGTATTTATTCGTGTTTGTTTACACCAGCCACAAACTCTCTGAAACGAAGGAAAATACGTACTACTCTTTATCATAGCCTTTTAAGCAACTATACAATTGTTCTTATTATAAATGAACTGTATATTTAATTTCAAGTCCGTAAAAAATAATATAGGCAACAGGAGATTAACATCAGTAGACCGTTAGCTAATCCATGAAATAGAAGGGGTGATGGATTGAATGTAATGAGCTCAGATAATGCAGGAATATCTTCGAACTTTCTATTGTTTTGCCCTCTTGAAAAAGCCAAATTAAATGATTTACCAATGACATCGTAAGAGCCAGAATTAATAGTATAAAGAAGTAAGGATGTAAGAAACAGCAGAGAAGAAACATAAAACGATATATCGATATAACTTAATAAAGAAATACCTTCTTTTGAGAAAGAGGAAATTAATAGTATGAGTAACTGTGTAAAAGCTAGTATATAATGTTTTTTCTTAAATCTAAATTTCACAGTATAACCTCCTAAACATTGATTTATTAGGGATACACAGAATATTATACAAAAAAATTATAATAAGTGTAAATTATAACATAGGAAATTGTAATGAATACGTAAAGAATGTTTCAATCCTGTAAATAAAATTGTAAAAAATAATGTACAATTAATTTTAAATATGTATAATAGAGAATGTAGTAATTTTTCAGAATAATAGAAAAGGGAGGTCTATAAGTGAAGAAATCAAAACTTTCACTACTTTTAGTCTTATCATTAGTTCTTAGCATGTTCCTAGCAGCATGTTCAGGCGGTACAGATAAGAATGAAGGCAAAGACAAAAATGAAGGCAATAATGCTGGTAATGAAGAACAACTAGCAGATGAGCAAGTACTTAATGTTCTTGAGTCTGCTGAAATTCCATCTATGGACAGCGTAATGTCTCAAGACGTATTAAGCTTCACAATGTTAAATGCTACAAACGAAGGTTTATATCGTTTAGATGCAGACCAAAAAGTTATCCCTGGAGTTGCTGAAGCTGCACCAACATACAATGATGACAAAACTGTTATTACAATTAAACTAAGGCAAGATACAAAATGGTCAAACGGTGACCCTGTTACTGCTAATGATTTTGTGTTTGCATGGCAACGTGCAATTGATCCGAAAGTTGCAGCTCCATATGGTGCATACTTCATGGAAGGCAAAATCAAAAATGCATCTGAAATTGTTGCAGGTAAAGCTAAACTAGATGATTTAGGTATTAAAGCAATAGATGATTATACTTTGGAAATTACTTTAGTGAGAGCGCTTCCATACATCGAATCTTACCTAACATTCCCATTGTTCTACCCACAAAACAAAAAGTTTGTTGAAGCAGAAGGCGCTAACTATGCGAAAGATGCTACTCACTTACTTTACAATGGTCCATTTAAGATGACTAAGTGGGATGGCCCAACTGGAACTGAATGGGTATTAGAAAAGAATGCTGATTACGTAAATGCTAAAGACGTTACTCTAGAGAAAATTAACTTTAACGTTTCTAAAGATCCACAAGCTTCTGCAAACGCATATACTGCTGGCGAAGCTGATATCACACCAAAGCTTGCACAAGCTGCAATCCTTTCTCAATTTGAAGGACAACCCGATTTATTACGCTACCAAGAGCCATCTATCTGGTGGTTAAAAATGAACGAAAAGAACAAAGCATTGAAGAATGTAAATATCCGTAAAGCTATTGCTTTAACTGTTGACAAAAAAGCTTTAACAGAAGATGTATTAGCAAACGGATCTATCCCTGCTGATTTTCTTGTACCAAAAGGTTTCTCATTCTTAGACGGTAAAGATTTCCGTGATACTGCAGGTACATACCTAAGCACTAATAAAGAAGAAGCTAAAAAGCTTTGGGAACAAGGACTTAAAGAAACAGGCCTTAAAGAAGTATCATTTACTTATGTTGGTCAAGATACAGAAACATCAAAAGTTACTGATGCTTTCGTTAAAGATCAATTAGAAAAAAACCTACCAGGATTAAAAATTACTATTGAAGCTGTACCTTTCAAAATTCGTATCGCACGTGAAGATGCTGAAGATTATGATTTATTAATGGGTGGTTGGGGCCCTGATTACGCTGATCCTATGACATACATGGATTTATGGGTTACTGGTGGCGGACAAAACCACATGAGCTATAGTAATCCTGAATTTGATAAGTTAATTAACTCAGCTAGTGAAGAACTTGTAGCTAAGCCACAAGATCGTTGGAAAGCTCTTCAAGATGCAGAAAAAATCTTGTTGGAAGATGATGCAGCAATTGCACCACTTTACCAACGTTCAGTTAACCTTCTTATTAATCCAAAGGTTAAAGGTTTTGCTCACCATGCATTTGGTCCAGATTATAGTTACCAGTGGATTAAAATCACAAATAAGTAGCTATATTAATCAAATAGAAAGAGAGTATATTGAAGAAATATACTCTCTTTTTACCTGTGTGGGAATTGTCAAAAAACGTCGAATATTTAAATAAAATTAGGGGGTGTAGGCATGGCAAAATATATCTTACAACGAACTGGCTATATGATAATTACACTTTTTATAGTAGCATCACTTACATTTTTCCTCATGAAGCTAATTCCAGGTAGCCCTTTTAATAATTTCGAAAAGCTCTCAGAAGTTCAGCGCGATATTTTGCTGGATAAATACGGTTTAAATGAACCTCTGCCTGTTCAATATTTTAGTTATATGAGGAATTTGGTAAAGGGTGACCTAGGAATCTCCTTTCAATTTGATAATACCCCTGTAACAGAACTTATTGCTAACCGTATTGGTCCTTCTGCACAATTAGGTTTGCAAGCAATGATAGTTGGTGCAATACTTGGCATATTCTTGGGTGTAATTGCTGCCTTAAAGCAAAATACATGGATAGATTATGGGTCTACATTTATTGCTGTAGTGGGTAAATCAGTACCGTCATTTATATTTGCTGGATTGCTTCAGTTTTATATTTCTGTTAAATTGCATTGGCTTCCTGTTATGTTATGGAAAGGACCCGAATATACCATTCTGCCTACCATTGCACTAGCAATGTTTCCAATATCAATTGCGGCACGGTTTATGCGCACTGAAATGATAGAGGTTTTAGGATCTGATTATATTACTTTGGCGAGAGCAAAGGGAGCAAGCCGCTGGCAAATTAGTCTAAAGCATGCACTTAGGAATGCATTAATACCTGTTGTGACTGTTATGGGACCCTTAGCTATTAGCTTAATGACTGGTTCACTAGTTATTGAACAAATTTTTGGAATTCCAGGATTAGGGGAGCAATTTGTTAAATCAATTAATATGAATGACTACCCTGTCATTATGGGAACTAATATTTTATTTGCTGTATTATTTGTTGTAGTTATCTTAATTGTTGATATTCTATATGGAATCATCGACCCACGTATTCGTATATCGGGGGGGAAAGCTAAATGAGCAACAAAGACATTACAATCTCAAAGGATATGTTTGCTCCTGCCCATATTGACCCATCAAAGAGTGAAAAAATTTCTAAAAAGAGCCTAAACTTTTGGCAGGATTCATGGCTAAGAGTTCGGAAGAATAAAGGTGCGGTTGTTAGCTTAGTGGTCCTAGCTATCATGCTTATTATGGCATTTGTTGGTCCGTTAATTACGCCATATGATTATGATACACAAAATACTAAATATAATAACTTGCCGCCACGTATTCAGGGTTTAGAAAATGTAGAATGGCTTCCGTTTGATGGTACATTAACCAGGAGAGACGGCACAGTATACAACGCATATGAAGTTCGAAAAGTTGATGCCTATTACTGGTTTGGAACTGATAATTTAGGCCGTGATCAATTTGCACGGATTTGGAAAGGTACACAAGTATCGTTATTTATCGCCTTCATGGCTGCATTAGTTGATATGGCTATTGGCGTAATGTATGGAGCTGTTTCTGGTTATTTGGGCGGTCGTATCGACGGTGTGATGCAGCGGATTATTGAAGTTATTGTCGGTATTCCCAACCTGATTGTCGTTGTTTTAATGATATTGCTGTTAAAGCCAGGTATTATTCCAATCATAATAGCTTTAACTATAACCGGCTGGACTAGTATGGCCCGAGTGGTTCGCGCACAAGTGTTGAAATTTAAAGGTCAGGAATTTGTTTTGGCTGCCAAAACACTAGGTGCTTCCAATTCTTCAATTATTTTTAAACATATGATTCCGAACATGTTTGGTGTCATTATCATAAATACGATGTTTTCCATCCCAAATGCTATTTTCTTTGAAGCATTTTTGAGCTTTATTGGGTTGGGATTACAAGAACCGAATGCATCTTTAGGAACATTAGTCAATTCAGGATTTAAATCTATGATTGCATTTCCTTATCAAATGATTATTCCTTCCATTATGATAGCTATTATTATGGTTTGCTTTAACTTAGTGGCGGACGGATTACGAGATGCGTTGGATCCAAAAATGCGTGATTAGAAGGCAGGTGTATGTAAATGGAGAAAGTTTTACAAGTAAAGGATTTAAATATATCGTTTCATACATTTTCTGGAGAAGTACAAGCGATTCGTGGTGTAAGCTTTGATTTATATAATGGTGAAACATTAGCGATCGTTGGTGAATCAGGTTCTGGAAAATCAGTTACAACAAAATCAATCATGCGGTTACTTCCTGAACACAATTCAGAAATTAAAAGTGGTGAAATTCTTTTCGAAGGAAAAGACCTAACAAAACTTAAAGATAAAGAAATGCAAAAAATCCGTGGAAAAGATATTTCAATGATTTTCCAAGACCCGATGACTTCACTAAATCCAACAATGAAAATTGGCAACCAGATTATGGAGCCACTTATTAAACATCAAAATATAAGCAGACACGCTGCAAAGGAAAGAGCAGTTGATTTATTAAAACTAGTTGGTATTCCAAAAGCAGAGATACGTGTAGATCAATACCCGCATCAGTTCTCCGGTGGGATGAGACAAAGGGTTGTTATCGCCATTGCCTTGGCATGTAATCCTAAAATTCTTATTGCTGATGAACCGACAACTGCTTTAGACGTTACAATTCAAGCACAAATTCTTGAATTAATGAAGGATCTACAAAAGAAAATTGATACATCGATAATCTTCATTACCCATGACCTTGGGGTGGTTGCCAATGTAGCGGATCGTGTAGCAGTGATGTATGGTGGGAAAATTGTTGAAATTGGGACAGCCGATGAGATTTTCTATAATCCACAACATCCATACACATGGGGATTAATTAGTTCAATGCCTGACATGGATACACATGACGAGGAGTTATTCTCGATTCCAGGGACACCACCAGATTTATTAGATCCTCCAAAAGGTGATGCGTTTGCACCGCGTAACCCATTTGTTATGAAAATTGATTTAGAGCAAGAGCCGCCTTTCTATAAAGTTTCTGACACACATTATGCAGCTACCTGGCTGTTACATCCTGATGCACCAAAGGTTAACCCACCTGAGGCTGTAAAAAGACGCCAAAATCAATTTGCAGGAAATGCTGGAGTTGCTATTTTAGAGAAAACTGGTCAAGGTCAATTCCCTGGAAAAAAGGAGGGGAAATAAATGGCTCAGAATGAAAAATTACTTGAAATTAAAAATTTAAAGCAATATTTTAATGAAGGTAAAGTGAACGAAGTAAAAGCAGTAGATAATGTCTCTTTTGATATATTTAAAGGTGAAGTAATGGGATTAGTAGGAGAGTCTGGTTGTGGTAAATCAACAACAGGGCGCACAATAATCCGTTTATACGATGCTACTGGCGGCGAAGTTTTATACGATGGAGTTAACGTCCACGGTAAAAAGTCTAAAAAACAATTAAAAGATTTTAATCGGAAAATGCAAATGATATTCCAAGATCCATATGCGTCATTAAATCCGAGATTAAAAATAGCTGATGTTATTGCCGAGGGAATTGATATCCATGGCTTGGCAAATTCAAAAAAAGATCGGATGGAGCAAGTATATGAGCTCTTAGAAACCGTTGGCTTGAATAGAGAGCATGCGAACCGCTATCCTCATGAATTTAGTGGTGGTCAGCGTCAGCGAATTGGTATTGCACGTGCCCTTGCTGTCCAACCCGAATTTATCATTGCTGATGAACCTATTTCAGCGTTGGATGTTTCTATCCAAGCGCAGGTTGTTAACTTGATGAAAAAACTTCAAAAAGAGAAAAACTTAACCTATCTCTTCATTGCCCATGATCTTTCAATGGTAAAATACATTAGTGATCGTATCGGTGTTATGTATTTTGGTAAAATGGTAGAACTTGCACCTGCCGATGAACTTTATAAAAATCCACTTCACCCGTACACACAATCACTTTTATCAGCGATTCCTGCTCCAGACCCAATCAGTGAACGGACACGGAAACGGAAATCATATGATCCAGCTATTCATAACTACGAGCCTAATGAACCAGTTGAATTTAGAGAGGTTACTCCTGGTCACTTTGTTCTATGCTCGGAGAAAGAGTTCAAACAATACAAAGTACAATCTAAATAAAACAAAAAAACGATCTCGCTGTGAGATCGTTTTTTTGTTTTATTATTTCTTATTGCCTCCGACAGTTTTCCATCCAGTCTGGTATTTAGCACTTTCATCAACAAATTCACTTCGATTTTTACCACCAAACACTTTTTCACCAAAACTGTTTGTAATAACACCCATTAGGGCAGTAATTCCTACAATTAGTAAAGCAACAATAGTTAAATCCAATATGTATGCACCCATAGTATTAACCCCCATCATTATTAGCTGTTTTGAATATTCGTAGCGCGATATTAATATCCCTCCTTTATTGTAAAAGAACTTACCGTTTATTTAAAGAGGAAAATAAATAACTTTCGATTTGATTTTCAAAATTAATGAATGCGTTTTCATTACAGATTTTTAATTGAGAATAGAATATTGGTTTATCGTTTTTTACCGTAGAGAAATAAATTGTTAAAGTGATGAAAGCAATTTATTTCTTGATGACCTCACTTATTTACACTGTATAGACGAACATTATAGGAAGATGAATAATGATTATTGAAAAATTTCAAGATGAAATAATAAAAAAATATGAAACTTTTAGGAGAATTATTCGTCTAATATAGTGAAACAAATAATTTTTGAATTGTTTACGCCTAACAATATTTTTTGAAAAAAAGATACCTTTTTAAGAAACAGTGGTGTATAATCAATGATATAAATTACTTATTTATAATGATTATTGAAAGATGATTTAACTTGATTATAACAAATTGGTTTAATAATTCAATATACAGGATATATCAATAAATAGACGCAAATAAAAGAGGAGTGTGAAGATCGAATGGTTACACTATACACTTCACCAAGTTGTACATCATGTAGGAAAGCCAAATCATGGTTAGAAGAGCATGAAATACCATACACAGAGAGAAATATTTTCTCCGAACCATTAACCATGGAAGAGATAAAAGAAATACTTCGAATGACTGAAGATGGTACGGATGAAATTATTTCAACAAGATCAAAGACATTTCAAAAATTAGACGTTAACTTAGATGCAATGCCGCTTCAGGATTTATTTGGATTAATAAAAGAGAATCCTGGTCTCTTGCGCAGGCCGATTATAATCGATGAAAAACGTTTACAAGTTGGATATAATGAGGATGAAATCAGACGATTCCTCCCAAGAAGAGTCAGAACGTTTCAGCTGCGCGAAGCACAGCGTATGGTTAATTAAATAAATAGGCCTTCTTTTGGAGGTCTTTTTTTGTATATAAAGAATAATATCGTTTGTGGTTTCTATTCCACTTTGCTACAATATAATGAAAATCTTAACAAAGTTAATTAGGCATTAACACGGTTTTTTAGATTTCAGCCTTTTTTATTTCCCTTATTAGTACTTTTATCATAAAATAAAAGTACACGAGTATTTACTTTTTTACACCCTATGAAAATTTTTTTTGAATTAAGTAAATGCTAAGGCAGTATCTGCTTGGGGGTATTTAGTCCCTTCAATCTGGAAAACGGAAGGGAGAGGTTGTTAATGGAGATTGAACGCATTAATGAAAATACAGTGAAATTTTACATTTCATATGGTGATATAGAGGAAAGAGGCTTTGACCGTGAAGAGATTTGGTACAATCGGGAACGTAGTGAAGAACTCTTTTGGGAAATGATGGATGAAGTCCATGATGAGGAAGAATTTGTAATTGAAGGTCCTCTTTGGATTCAAGTCCAAGCACTTGATAAAGGCTTAGAGGTTCTGGTTACCAAAGCACAGCTGTCAAAAGATGGAGAAAAGTTTGAACTCCCCATTCCTAATGAAAAAATAAAAGATTTTCCTGCTGATGATAAGATTGAAGATCTTTTGGATCATCATTATAATCGCAATCATTCAGATGAGGAAGATATAATTCTTGAGGAAGAAACGTTAGAATTCCTCATTGGCTTTAAAGACTTTGAGGATGTTATTAGCTTATCTAATCGTTCAGGATTGGATGATTTAGTGACAATGCTGTATCATTTTGAAGGAAAATACTATTTATATATTGAATTTCCTGAAGACTTATTTGAAGAAGATGAAATTGACGATATATTGAGTATTTTGCTTGAGTACGGTTTTGAAACACAACTTACCATTCATCGTATTCAAGAATATGGTAAAGAAATAATTTCTGGAAATGTTTTTACTGAATTACGAAAACATTTTCGCTAATTAATGTACCGATTTCAATATTGAAATCGGTATTTTTAACATTAACTGTTTCCTGAAAAAACTCAGGTAGGTGAGGGCACTGAAAAACACAGTAAGGGTTATTATATTTTTGGCGGTATTATCCGTACTATTGTTTTTCTTTAAGGATCAATTAGCAAGTGGGATCTTTGGATTCCTAAGTGTTTTGGTTACACTGTCAGTTATTTTTATTGGCTTTGTTATTTTCCTTGAGAACCGCCACCCAACTCAAACTATCACTTGGTTAGTAGTTCTAGGTAGCTTTCCTTTGGTTGGTTTTATTTTTTACCTCCTTTTTGGCCGAAATTATCGGAAAGAGAAGATGTTTAGGAAGAAATATTTCTTAGATAAACAAGCGTTTTTGACAGTTGAAGGTGAGGATGATCCAAGAAGTGATGAAAAGCTTAGATTAATGGGGGAGCACCAAGGTAAATTATTTAATTTGGCTCAAAAACTGGGAAATAGTCCAATTTCCTTTGATACCTCCACAAAAATCTTAACAAATGGTGAAGAAACATTTCAGCATATCTTAGAACAACTAAAAAAAGCTAGGCATCATATCCATCTTGAATATTATATTGTTCGTCACGATCATATTGGTCAAGAAATTAAAAATATTCTTATTGAAAAGGCCCATCAAGGTGTAAAGATTCGTTTCTTATATGACGCAGTGGGTTCTTGGCAGTTGTCCAAGTCTTATATTAACGACCTAAGAAATGCCGGGATCGAAATGGTGATTTTCGGGCCTGTAAAACTGCCTTTTTTAAATAATAAATTTAATTTCCGTAATCATCGTAAAATGATCATAATAGATGGGACGATCGGATTTGTTGGCGGGCTCAATATTGGAGATGAATATTTAGGAAGAGATAAGAACATTGGTTTTTGGCGTGACACGCATTTAATGCTTCGTGGGGAAGCTGTTCGAACACTTCAGCTAATTTTTTTACAAGACTGGTATTACATGACTAATCACAGTTTCCTAACAGCCGAATACTTGTCACCCCAAAATGATAATGAAAGTCACGGTGGTGTTCAACTCATTGCTGGAGGACCTGATAACGAATGGAGTGTTATCAAAAATATCTTTTTCTCAATGATTGCAAGTGCGGAAAAATCAGTTTGGATTGCTTCACCGTACTTTATTCCAGATGAAGATATCTTTTCAGCAATAAAAGTTGCAGCACTAAGTGGTATAGACGTACGGCTCCTTGTACCCAATAAACCTGATAAACGGATCGTCTTTCATGCATCAAGATCTTATTTCCCAGAGCTTTTAGAAGCAGGAGTTAAGGTATATGAATACCAACGGGGCTTTATGCACAGTAAGATTGTTATCGTTGATCATGAACTAGCCTCGATTGGAACATCCAATATGGATATGAGAAGCTTCCATTTAAATTTTGAGGTAAATGCATTCTTATTCCGGACTAAAAGTACCCAGAAGCTAGTTGATGAATATATAAATGACCTTGAATATTCTAAACAGCTGGATAAAACAATTTTTCATGAAAGACATCTGGGTTTAAGAGTACTTGAATCAACAGCTCGGTTACTATCGCCCTTACTCTAAGAAGCCTTGATAAAAAACTCGTCGAATTGGCGAGTTTTTTTTGCTATTAAAAGGAATTAATGATAATAATAGCGAATTATGATAGATGAAGGAGGCGAGAAATAATTGTTAACAGCACAAACAAAAATTGGTGAAAAAATCTGTCTAGGGCTTGATTACAAAAAAGAGACTCTTATGGCCCTTCGTAACAAAGAAGAATTTTTTTGCCCTATTTGTGGGGAAAGTGTTTTGCTTAAGTTAGGAGATCAGCGGATTTTTCATTTTGCCCATAAGCAGGGGGGAGCTTGCCGTGATTTTTATGAAAACGAATCGAATTACCACATGGAGGGAAAGCGTCAACTATTTCAGTGGCTGATAAGACAAAAGATTCCTTCCGTTTTAGAGTACTTTGATAGGGAAATTCAACAGCGACCAGATATCATGTTCAATCATAATGGAAAGAAATACGCGTTAGAGTATCAATGCTCAACCATTCCAGAGAGCATTTTTATTAAGCGGACGAATTCATATCTTCAGAATGGGTACATTCCACTATGGATTCTTTCTAGCAACAAAATACTCATTAAAAAGAGAAATATCGTTGTATTGTCAAACTTTCAGTACTTATTTTTACGGACCACTTCTTCTGGAAAGTTCTATATACCATCATATTGCCCCGAAAAACAGCAATTTCATTTGGTTGAATCAATCACTCCTTATTCCACAAAAAATGCCTTCGCCAATCATTCCTTTTATCCTATAAAAAAATAGACATAAGTGATTTATTGGAACCCAAGATGGGCAATCAGTTTAATCTATCAAGTTGGAATAGTGAAAATGAAAAATTTAATCTGAATTGGGCTCTTCATCCAGGGAATCAGCATAAATCATTTTTCCATGAAATATATAACAGAAACCTTAATCTTTTCTTATTGCCGCCAGAAATTGGTCTTCCCGTCCATCACTCACTACTTCTCCAAACACCACCAATCATTTGGCAAACGTATTTTTTTATAGATATAATCGCCGCCAAAAGCCCCGATGATTTAATATCCCTTCATGAAATTAACTGCCATTTAAAAAAGAGAATTAGGAAAAAAGAAATCGTTGTAAGAAATTTATCACAGCTTGAAAAGACTAATCCGTTATTAGCCATTATCGATTACCTTTTACTGTTAGAGCAATTGGGTATTATATCAAGAAAAGGAGATACTAGTTACCAATTGAAACGGAAGATATCGATTCCAAAGTCCAATCGAGAAAGAGAGGAAGCGAAGTTGATATTTTTTCAAAAATTTCAGCGAATCCTATTAAATAAATAAATGAAAATATTTATAAAGGCATACTATATAAAAGTGTAAATAGTTTCCTAGCTGACAATTGTGAAAAGGAGTTTGAAAAGATAAGGAGAATATAATGTAATGATCATTTCTTTTAGTAGGGCAAATAAAGAATGGAGGATGAAGGATGGCAAATGAAACTGCAGTAAAATCGCTGCCAGCACGAAGTGAAATCCCTGAACAAGATACATGGAAATTAGAAGATATTTTTTCGAGTGACCAGGAATGGGAAAAAGAGTTTCAAGAGGTAAAAGTTCAAATCCCGGGGATTAAGGAATTCGAAGGAAAATTAGGGGAAAGTGCAGAGACACTGTATCAAGCTTTTCAGTTCCAAGACAAGCTGTTAGAACGAATTGGAAAGCTTTATACATATTCACATATGCGCTATGACCAAGACACGACGAACTCTTTTTACCAGGGCTTGGATGACAGAATGAAAAATCTGTATTCACAAGCAGCCAGCCAGTTGGCTTATATTGTTCCAGAAGTTCTCTCTCTAGACGAGAGCAAAGTAACTAGCTTCTTAAATGAGAAACCAGAACTAAAATTATATGAGCATGCTCTAGCTGAAATTAACTTGCAAAGACCACATGTCCTAACAGCGGAGCAGGAAGCATTGCTAGCTGAAGCGAGTGAAGTGATGGATGCTTCTAGCAATACGTTTGGAATGTTAAACAATGCCGACCTTCAATTTCCATCTATCAAAGATGAAAATGGCGAAGAAGTAGAAATTACTCATGGCCGTTATATTCGCTTTTTAGAAAGCTCAGATCCAAGGGTAAGAAAAGATGCATTTAAAGCCGTATATAAAACGTATGGTGAATTTAAAAATACATTTTCAAGTACATTAAGTGGAAATGTGAAAAAGGATAATTTTAATGCACGAGTAAGAAAATATGATTCAGCTAGACATTCAGCCCTATCCGCTAACAATATACCGGAGAGCGTTTATGATAACCTTGTAAATACTGTTACCGATAATCTTCATTTGTTACATCGCTATGTGAAGCTTCGTAAAAAAGTGCTTGGGCTTGATGAGCTTCATATGTACGATTTATTTACTCCACTTGTGAAGGATGTAAAAATGGAAATCAAATACGATGAGGCTAAGGATTTAGTCATTAAAGGGTTAGCCCCATTAGGCGAGGAATATTCGAAAATATTAACAGAGGGCTTTGAAAATCGTTGGGTTGATGTGCATGAAAATAAAGGAAAGCGGAGTGGTGCCTATTCTTCAGGAGCATACGGTACACATCCGTATATTCTAATGAACTGGCAGGATAATGTAAATAATTTATTTACACTTGCCCATGAATTTGGCCATTCTGTTCACAGTTACTATACACGGAAATCACAACCATATCCTTACGGTAACTATTCTATTTTCGTTGCAGAAGTAGCTTCAACCTGTAATGAAGCACTCCTAAATGATTATTTATTAAAGACAATTGATGATGAACAAAAACGGATATACTTACTCAATCATTATTTAGAAGGCTTTAGAGGCACCGTGTTCCGTCAAACTATGTTTGCGGAATTTGAACACATCATCCATCAAAAGGCACAAAATAATGAGGCATTAACCGCGGATGCATTAACGGAAAGCTATTACGAATTAAATAAGAAATATTTCGGTGATGAGGATATTGTGATTGATGAGGAAATTGGATTAGAATGGGCAAGAATTCCTCATTTTTATTACAATTATTATGTTTACCAGTATGCAACTGGTTTTAGTGCAGCCACTGCATTAAGCAAGCAAATTTTAGAAGAGGGCGAGCCTGCAGTCAAAAGATACATTGACTTTCTAAGTTCGGGAAGTTCAGATTATCCAATCGAGGTGCTGAAAAAAGCTGGTGTAGATATGACAAGTGCAGAGCCAATCAAAAATGCTTGTAAGGTATTTGAAGAGAAACTGAATGAATTAGAACAATTGTTATCAAAAGCATAAATAAAGGGGATGGTGCCTGCTGGCATCCATCCCTTTTAAAATCCTCTAAACCGTTTTCTGTCATTAAGATAAAAAATAAAAATAAAAATGGATACAAACAATATTGGTGTACTAAGCAATAGAGGGAAGATCTTTAATAATGCGAGTATTTGGAGAAAAAAAGCAATTAAAATAAACAGTACCATAATAATGAAAGGGAATTTTCTCATCGAACATGGCCACCCTTTTAAAAAGTAGTTTTCATTCTTCGTACTATTATGTCTATTGTCCATTCCAGGAAATTATGATTTTTGACAATTATGTGAATTGAAGCACAAACTTATTGTCAGTATCTTTAACCCCATGCTATATTATATACGTGAAGTTGATCACAACAAACATATACCCCTTTGTTTGAACCGTGAAAAATTTCTCCCATCCCCTTTGTTCGTATAATAGAAAAATGCCTTGCAGTATAAAAACTGCAAGGCATTTTCGTTTTAAGTTTTAATATAAAGCCTATGTTAAAGGTCATTGTTTATTTTTATAGTCAAGTTGATTGGAGCGGAAAGCGAAGCGCCTGGAGCGGAAATCAACTGTCTAGTTTAATACAGCAAAAAAAATGCCGGTTAATCCCGACATTTCTTATTCCTCTATATATCTCCAAAAGGTTCCATATTTAGCGGGGATTTGTTCGACCACTTGCTTTAATAGTAGTTTCTTCATCTCCCGTTCAATTTGCGAAATAGACATATTATAAACAACGGCAATTTCCTTTGAGGCAACAAATTTAAAAAATTTCATAAACGTTTCTAATGGAGGCGGGGGAGATTGCTCTGGTTTTTCAGAGAGCATTTCCTCTAAAATTTGGACATATACCTCATATGGATAAGAACCAGTTATCTTAATTCCTTCATCCTCTACATTTTCATTGAAGAATACTAACGTAGGAATTTCTTGTACATCCATTTCAGATGTGATCTTCAAATCACATTGGAAGGCCTTCGCAGCACTTTCGGAATGGATATCATACATGAATTCCTCCACATCCAAACCTAAACTTTTAGCGCAATCTTTTAACACTTCAAGATTAGAAACATTTAGTTTTTCTAAAAACAAGCCTTCTTGTATTCTTCGTAGGAAACGAAGACCAGCACGTCTCCCTTGCAATTCAGCTGCTTTTAGAGCAATTGAAACAGTAAATGGGGAATCGACGGGATTCTCTAACCATAGGCTTCCATCACATGACATTCCTGACCTGCTAGCAGTCTTTTCCCAAACTTGAGCGAGATTCTCAAAATTCTTTTTCTTACTCAAATTTAAATCGGCTAATCGACCACTCAAAATATGCTTAATTGAAAAATAACGACCATATTCGATTTGAAGCTTCTTTAAAATGGGCTCTAATGCCCAACATTCCGGGCATAATGGGTCAATAAACATATAAATCTCAATTGGCTTTTTCTCATTTCCGCCACATTGCTGCTTGGAGCCAGAAGATCTTGAACTATTCACGATCTTCACCTAATACCTCACCATCAGGCGTGTTAATCATGTGTTGGGCAGTAAGATGAAGTCTTGAATAAAATTCGTCCCTTGTTGGACCATTTAAGCCAATTTTGTCCATTGCTTGAGTCATGCAAGATAACCATGCTTTCGCACGTTTTGGAGTAACTGGAAATGGCAAATGGCGAGCACGCATCATTGGATGGCCATGTTCTTCTGTATACAATGCAGGGCCGCCTAAATATTGAGTTAAGAATTGCTTTTGTTTACGAGCAATTTCTGTAAATTGATTTGGGAATATTGGAGCAAGATCAGGATGTTGTGCAACAAGTCCATAAAAAGTGTCCACAAGATGGTGTAATGTATCTTCACCAATGGATTCAAATGGTGAAAGCTTTCTCTCAATCATGTTGACAACTCCTCTAAAGTATTATGTAGATTTATTTTAACAATGCCTATTTCATATCTCAAATTAATTGCTTTGAAAATGTGAATTTGTCACTCTGAACACATTATTAATGTGTACCAAGTGAGCAATTCTTAATAGGAGAAAGAGGCAGTAGTATGTTGGAAATAACTCCAAATTGAAACTTCCCTTTATCAAATTTAAAGAATTTAATCACGGTTCGTTTGTTCGTATTTTTTGCTATAGAAACGGCGGATTTTATTTTCTGTTTTTCGTGTAGGAATCTTAAATTGTTTAAGGAATTCAAGAAAATTTTTTTCTCCAACCTGATAGTTTTCAACCTCATATTCTAATTCATAATCCTCTTCACTTAGATAAATACTATGGTCCAATACCAGTAAGCCTTGTTTGTAATTGAATTCTACTCGCTCCGTAATTAATGATCCAAAATATTCAATAGTTGAAAAAGAAATTTGGTAGTCTTCGATAAGACGCTGAATGATCCCTGTTGGAAGTCTCCCATGGTGAATTGCGGCAGAGGCTTCCTCTTCCCCTATTATCTGATTTGTCTCTAGCAGCCCTACAGATGCCGGCTGTTTTAAGGTCATTTCGTAAGCCCCGCCCTTTTTACGAATTCTTAGTGCAGAGTTTTTACTTTTTAAAGCAAAATCAGGTGTATCAAAGTAGTGGTTTTCTTGTGAAAATATTTGGTTTTTGTCTATCTTGAAATTATTAAGGAGGCCTTCATATTCTATTCTTGTTAGCATATTTTTAAATTCGATTTCAATATTTTGCTTCATGCCTAACTTCCTTTCAACTAAGTGTTTTCTTTATTATCTCACTTCCAACTTAAACATCAATCCTTGGGAGAAATGGATGAATTATGCTAAAATAGGTAGGTGGACAATGGAGGTAAAGAGATGAAGAAAAATATTGCAATCCTAAAGGCATACATAAAAGAAGATAAACTAATGTTAGAAACAAATGAGCCAATTCTGGAATTGGTTCCTGGGGAACAGATTCTTGTAGATTCTGCCCAATACTCTTTCATTTACTTAATGGAAGATAAAAATGATTATACATATATCGTTTTACATGAACAAATCTGGCCGCTTTTAAAAAATGCCCAGGAAAAAAAGTTACCTGTCTGGGTCACCTTTGATGATGAGCAAAAAGAACTAATAAATTTTCATGATGAATTGGATTATCTCTTAACAAATATTAAAGGTAATAGTAATTATGGAAAAGAATTGGTTACAAAAGTAGAGGGGATTTTCTTAACATAATTTGTTTTGAGGTGAAATCATGAAGCATTGGGACCAATTTTTAGCTCCATATAAACAGGCTGTTGCAGAATTAAAAGTAAAATTAAAGGGGATGAGAGGTCAATTTGAACTCGATGCTACTCATTCACCGATTGAATTTGTGACGGGAAGAGTTAAACCAATCGCAAGTATTCTTGACAAAGCGAATCAGAAAGGAATACCACTAGAAAGATTGGAAGAAGAAATGCAAGATATTGCAGGTATGCGTATTATGTGTCAGTTTGTCGATGACATTCATACAGTTGTCGATTTATTACGAAACCGGAATGATTTTGAAATCGTAGAGGATAGAGATTATATATCCCATAAAAAGACAAGCGGGTACCGGTCCTATCATGTTGTCATAAGCTACCCCGTTCAAACGATACATGGGGAAAAGAAAATCTTAGCGGAAATTCAAATACGAACTTTGGCAATGAATTTTTGGGCGACAATTGAACATACGCTAAGCTATAAGTATAAAGGTGTTTTTCCAAGTGATATTCAAATGCGTTTGCAAAGAGCAGCTGAAGCGGCATTTCGGTTAGATGAGGAAATGTCATTGATTCGTGGTGAAATTCAGGATGCTCAGGCCTTTTTTACAAGAAAGAAAGAATTAAAACAAGAAGAAAAGGATTAATTGTCATAACCGTCTTTTGAAAAGCCATTCAAGTCACAAGGAGCAAAAATACTATGAAATTTGCGATAACATCAAAAGGAGATCAAAAATCAAATATTTTAATGCACAAAATGAGGACCTATTTACTTGATTTTGATCTTGTGTACGATGAGGACCAACCAGATATAGTTGTTTCCATTGGTGGTGACGGGACACTCCTTTATGCCTTTCATCGCTATAGTAGCCGTTTGGATAAAACAGCCTTTGTAGGAATTCACACAGGCCATCTCGGCTTTTATGCAGATTGGATCCCAGATGAAATTGAAAAGCTAGTGATTGCGATTGCTAAAACACCCTATCAAGTCGTGGAATACCCATTGTTAGAAGTGATTATCCGTTACTCACATGCAGGGAAGGAATCAAGGTATCTTGCCTTAAATGAGTCAACTGTTAAAAGTGTCGAGGGGACACTCGTCATGGATGTGGAAATCCGCGGACAGCATTTCGAGCGGTTCCGTGGGGACGGCTTATGCGTTTCAACACCTTCGGGTAGTACCGCCTATAATAAGGCACTTGGCGGAGCGATTATCCATCCGTCGATTTCTGCCCTCCAAGTGGCTGAGATGGCATCGATAAATAACAAAGTCTTTAGAACAATAGGCTCGCCGCTTATTCTCCCTGCACACCATACATGTATGCTTAAACCGGTAAATCGGTCTGATTTTCAAGTGACCATCGACCATCTGACCTTGCTTCATAAGGATGTAAAATCAATCCAATTTAGGGTGCCAGAAGAAAAAATTCGCTTTGCCCGTTTCCGGCCGTTTCCTTTTTGGAAAAGAGTTCATGATTCCTTTATTTCAGATTGACGAGAAGGGGCCATTATTATGACTTCCCCGTTTCAAATGAAGTGGAAAATTAGTGAAAGCGATAGTGGAAAACTTTTAAGAGAATTTTTAAAAAAGGAAGAGATTTCTCGAACGGCCTTAACGGATATTAAGTTCAAGGGCGGCAGTATCCAAGTAAATGGAGAAGAAGTAAATGTTCGATACAGGTTGGCATTTGGGGATGAAGTAATGGTTATTTTCCCCATGGAGAGTCCTAGCGAGGGACTAAAGGGCGAAGAAATCCCGTTAACGATTCTATATGAAGATAAGTATTTGTTGGTTGTTAATAAACCCGCAGGAATGAATACGATTCCGTCTCGAGAACACCCCGTACACAGCTTGGCAAATGCTCTTGTAGGCTATTATCAGCGCAGTGGGCTGCAGGCAACAACGCACATAGTAACTCGGCTTGACAGGGATACTTCAGGGATTGTTCTAATTGCTAAGCATCGCCATGTCCATCACTTGTTCAGTTTGATGCAACGGGGTGGGCAGGTGAAAAGGACATATGAAGCTTTTGCTGGAGGCAGGATTTCACTAGATAGTGGCACGATTACAGCGCCCATTGGCCGCAAAGGCGACAGCATCATTGAGCGGGAAGTTCGTGCGGATGGTCAATATGCCTGCACTCATTATCAAGTGATCGAGAAACATATTGCATTTACCTATTTGGAGCTCACACTTGAAACCGGACGAACCCATCAAATTAGAGTCCATATGTCTTATTTAAACCATCCTTTGCTGGGTGACGATTTGTATGGGGGAGATCTATCATTAATTGCTAGGCAGGCTCTTCATTGTAAAAGAATAAAATTTATTCATCCATTTTCAGGAGAGGAAATGATTTTTACTGCAACATTACCGAGGGATATGGGTGAAATTTTAGAGGCTGACTCGCTTTTATAGGAGGCAGCCTTTTTAATTTGAGCTTGCGTGCGATCCCGCTTTTTCAATTTCAATCAAATTGCTTAAATTTTTCCTCTACATATGGCATAGTAGATTTAATAGAAACCAATTCCATTTCAGGATATCTTAAGGCGGTTAGGTTTCCTCCGAAGACTGCCCCAGTATCAATATTATAGGTATTATTGATGATTCTTGGCTCATTCACAGGAGTATGTCCGTAAACGATACATGCTTCACCGTGATACTCTTTGGCCCAATCTCTTCTTATCGGTGACCCGTCAGGGTGTTTTTTACCTGTTATATCGCCGTAAAGGACAAATTCTTTGACCTTAGCATGCGATTGTCCGATAAATTCCTGCTTAATCCCTGCATGGGCAATAATAAGCTTTTTGTTGTCTAATACTAAATATAATGGAGCCCTTTCATAAAGTTCGGTGAATTTTTTTCGAATGGATTGCTGCTCTTTTTTATATAATGATTCATATTCGGCAACTGTTGTTTCTAACCCGTGGGCAATCTGAACTTTGTTGCCAAGGAAGAAACGGTATAACTTATTACAATGATTCCCTGGTGTATAATAGCCTGTTTTTTCTTTAATGACTAACTGCCATACAATTTCGATTACGTTAAGTGAAGCAGGTCCCCGGTCTGTTAAATCGCCGAGAAATCCCAGTACTCTATTATTGGGATGTCTCGGGATACCGTTTTCCCATTTATAACCAAGTGTAATGGTAAGTTCCTTTAATTCCGTTAAACACCCATGAATATCACCGATTATATCAATTTTCATAAATTCAACTCCCTTATATCGATATTTTTTGCCTAAGAGTTAGTTTTTATAAAAAGGATTCTAATCTAAAACTTTTTTGAGAGGAGTTACACGAATGGAGCAGCAGGTTTCAGTTATTTCTTTATTAATTGTTGTTACGATGGCATTTTTAACACCGATTCTTTTACATCGGTTTAAATTGAATTATATCCCTGTGGTCGTCGCTGAAATTATTATGGGATTGGTCATCGGTAAAAGCGGTTTTGATGTGGTTCACGAAGATATGTGGCTCTCAACCCTATCGACCTTAGGGTTTATTTTTCTCATGTTTTTAAGCGGACTTGAGATTGACTTTACGGCCTTTGCTGGGAGGAAATTGCGTAAAAAGCTTCCCAATGGAAAAAAAGAGCCCAATTCATTTGTAGTCGCGGGGCTAATCTTTGCAGGTATCTTTATTTTCTCCCTGGGTTTATCCTTTTTGTTTGTGATGGCAGGTTTTATTGAGAATGCCTTTTTAATGACACTGATCATTTCGACCATATCATTGGGTGTTGTTGTGCCTACCTTGAAAGAGGCGCATCTGATGAAAACCGTCATCGGACAAATTATCTTATTGGTTGCGGTTATAGCCGATTTAGTGACGATGATATTGCTTGCTGTCTTTGTATCGCTATATGAATCAGGGCATGGAAATACGTGGCTGTTACTTATTTTATTTGCCGCAGGTATCGTTCTTTATTTTCTTGGCAAAAGATTTAAAAATCGAACCTTTATAGAAACACTTTCAACGGGGACCGTTCAAATAGGGACGAGGGCCGTGTTTACACTGATCATCGTATTAGTAGGGCTTTCTGAAACAGTGGGTGCAGAAAATATCTTAGGAGCGTTTCTAGCAGGTGTCCTTGTTTCGTTGTTATCACCGAACCAAGAGCTTGTACATAAGCTAGACTCATTCGGGTATGGATTTTTGATTCCCATCTTTTTTGTAATGGTGGGGGTAAATCTTGATATCTGGTCCCTTTTTAATGAAAAAAAACTCTTATTATTGATACCGCTGCTATTACTGGGGCTGCTTTTATCAAAACTTATCCCCGTGTATATTTTGAAAATTTGGTATGAGTTGAAAACAGTCATTGCATCGGGTTTTTTACTCACTTCAACACTTTCCCTAGTCATTGCAGCGGCGACAATAGGAGAGAGGTTAGAAATCATAACCCCGCAGATGAGTGGCACATTAATATTGGTTGCTGTAATTACGTCTATTATTACACCGATTGTTTTTAAAAAGTTATTCCCTAAAGAAGTGGTCGCTAATAAAAGGGTAAGCGTGGCATTCTTAGGTGCCAATCAGACCACATTGCCCGTCTCACGAGAATTAAAGTCAGGCTTGTATGATCCAATCTTGTATCATACACAAATGGAGAAATCAGAAAAGCAAATTGCTAATTCTCTTTTTGACATAGTTGAAATTCCTGATTATTCTCTTGAAACGTTGGAGAATACAAACGTCTTTCAATCAGAAGTTGTAGTGATTTCAACAGGTGATGAAAGAGTAAATGCTACACTTTCTGTAGCTTCGAAAGAAAAAGGAGTTTCTAGGGTCATTGCCCGAATAGAAAGTCCTGATTTAGAGGAAAGTTTACGGGATCATAATATAGAAGTGTTTTCTGCGTTTATGTCAACCAAAGTATTGCTCCGGGCCTTAATTGAATCACCAACCTTGTTAAATATATTAACAAATCAGGAGACAGGACTTTATGAAATTGTTATGCTAAATAGGCAATTTGATGGGATGTCTTTACGGAGATTTCCTTTTACAGGAGATATCATATTTGTCCGAATTTTCCGTGGCAAGGATTCCATCGTCCCACATGGAGATACAGAGCTGCAAATGAATGACCGCTTGATTGTAACTGGATCGAAGGAATATGTGGATGAACTGAAAAGAGAGTTAGAATTCTGCGAAACCAGTTAATATTTGATTGAAAAAGTGTTGTTTGATGTGTTGAACTTTTCATTTTTCGTAAATTAGTGTAAAATTAGTACCAAGTACTAATAACTCATGTAATAGTAGGAGGACTTTTTCAATATGAATCTTTCTTTATCTGGAAAAACTTATGTAGTAATGGGTGTTGCTAATAAACGCAGTATTGCATGGGGAATTGCCCGCTCATTGCACAATGCAGGAGCAAGATTAATTTTTACCTATGCAGGTGAAAGATTAGAAAGCAGTGTTCGTGAACTTGCTAATTCGTTAGAGACTGAAGGGACACTTGTTTTACCGTGTGATGTTACACGCGATGAAGACGTTGCGAAGTGCTTTGCTGAAATCAAAGATTCAGTTGGGGCAATTCATGGGGTAGCACACTGCATCGCATTTGCAAATAAAGAAGAACTAAGCGGTGAGTATATGAACACAACTAGAGAGGGCTTCATGCTCGCTCATAATATCAGCTCATATTCCTTAACAGCCGTAGCGAAAGAAGCACGAGGATTGATGGTTGAGGGTGGAAGCATTGTCACGTTGACGTACTTAGGTGGAGAACGTGCAATCCCGAACTATAATGTTATGGGTGTAGCCAAAGCATCTCTAGATGCTAGTGTTCGTTACTTATCCGCAGACCTTGGAAAAGATAACATACGTGTAAACTCGATTTCTGCAGGTCCAATTCGAACATTATCAGCAAAAGGAATAAGTGATTTTAATTCAATCTTAAAAGAAATTGAAGAAAAAGCTCCATTACGTAGAGCTACCACTCCAGAAGAAGTTGGAGACACTGCTTTGTTCCTTTTCAGTGATCTTTCCCGTGGAATTACTGGCGAAAATATTCACGTTGATTCCGGTTACCATATCCTATAATAATGAAGAAAGGCCCGCAGTCATTGCGGGCCTTTTTCATGCAGTAAATTTCTTATTTTCTTATGAACCAGTATGGGCATCTAGCATAGATATAATGTGTAGGATTACGTAAATGGAGGTACAGAGCATGTCGGAAAAGAAAAGTAAAGGACCATTACTCTATATACACCAGCCGTTTGCAAGGACTCCTGCAACTAACATGCAGGACATTTATACGAGCAGACAGGAAGAAGAAGAGCTGGTTGAGAAAGAAATGCCGTTAGAGGCTGAAAGCAAAAAGAAAATTTCTCTTTTAAAAAAGGAAATAGTTCAAGAGCCAATAGGAACGGAAGTATCTAGATCAGATAATCCAGCAACAAAATCACCAACATCGATTCAGGAAAGGCAGCGTTCTCCCTTTAACAGGGTGAAACCCTTTAAAGAAATGGATATTAAAGAACGTTTGGATTATTTAATCAACTATCCAAAAGTCCTTCCGCCTCCACCATGCGTTTTTATTACCGAAGAAAAAAATTATCAGGGATACCTAACTGTGTACGATGGAAACGAAGTAACGATTCGATTTCATGATCAATCAACTAATACAGTGCCAGTCCATGCACTTAAAGGGGTTATCTTGATTGGAATCAAAAAATAGAGACATCAAAAAAGCCAGCCGATTATACCGACTGGCAATATTTTTAGTTGCAAATTCCTAAGTTAACATCCGCAATACATTGAACAGCGCAGAAGCATCTTAAGTCAACTGTAATGCAATCGTTACTTGCGCGGAAACGTTCAACCTGACAAACCTTATCGAGGTTGATACAACACTTATCTCCACCTGAAACTAAGTTTACTGGGCAGAAAGTTCCACCTTCACGGCGACCAGGTACTAATACACGAAGTGTAGCACAGCAGTTATCAAATACATCTTCGACACGGAAGTAGATGGATACACATGCATTGTTTTCGTTACTAAAGAAAGCGTGGAATGGTGAACCATCCGCAGTACTTAAAACAAATACACGAGTATCAACTGGATCTCTCCTTGCTGGTGATACCAATGTACCTAGTGGCTCATTGAAGCAACTGGAACATTCAGGACATTCATCTTCTTCTACAGCATTATCTTGGATATCCTTAATTGCACGAACGACTTCGCAAACACAATTACCTTTATGAAAATCATGATCATTTCCACAACCCATTTATTTTTCCTCCTTAATCCGATATATATCTTACATTATTAACATATTTCACAGAGCACTTTTGGGTAACGGGCAATAGCCTTGTTTGAGTAAATTAGGCGACAAAAATGTCTATGAAAGGAAGAAAGGAAACACAACATGAAAATAACTTTATTAAACCTGATTATTCTATCACTTGCGTCTTTTAGGCTAACAAGATTATTTGTTTTTGATAAAATAACCGAATTTATTCGGGAGCCTTTTTTCAATGAAATCAAAGAAGTAGATGAGTATGGTGAAATCGAGGTTTATTATTTACCAAAGGAAAAAGGGGTCAAAAAGTTCCTCGGTGAACTTCTTAGCTGTTATTGGTGTACAGGGATATGGACTTCTGTAGGAGTTGTCAGTATATCACTTCTATATCCAATCGTTTCCTACCCTATTATATTAATTTTAGCGGTTGCTGGCATTGCATCAATATTGGAGTCAATTGTACAGTATTTTATCGAAAAATAAGGTGTTTGCTGAGACAAGACCTACATCTTGGTCATATTCTAATACAAGTAGGAATGAATTGATAGCAAGGGAGAGAGAATTAATGAGTCAGAAAAAAAGGAGAAACCAATATACAAACACAACACAAGGTACAGAAACGACACAAGATATAGAAACAACACAATCAACTCACACGTATCAACCGTCAAAATCCATAAAGCAAAAAGGTTCAGGTTGTGGGTGCGGAAAAAAAACTTCTAAATAGGCTTAAGGGGACTGCCAGATTGACTGGCAGTTTTTTTGTTTTACGAAGGAAAATATATAAATTACTCGTAACTAGTCATAATTTTAGACAATATCGAAAAAACTACCTATAGTGATGGTTAAAAAACGGAATAAGGGATGGGAATCAAATGAAAGCTATTCATCATTGGGTATTATTCGCTTGTTTATTATTACTCTCCTCCTGTAGTCAAAATCCACAGGTTAAGGATAGTCAAATAGCCCTAATGAAAACAACGAATCCTAATCCGATCGTAACCGGGAAAAACATAAGTAAAAATCATGTAAAAGAAATTGAGCATGATGTAAGCGCGTTTCCAGAATTATATGATGTGGCCGTTATAAAAGGGAAAAAAGATACACTAGTGGTATATAAGGTTAAGCACTTGCATCGTTTTAGAATGAAAAAAATTGAAAAAAACATCAACAAAATGCTTGAAGAAAAATATCCCAATGATAACTTTACCATTTCAAGTGACTACAAAATTTTCCTTGAAGCAGTGAGACTTGATGAGAGAATGAAAACCTCCTCTAAATTTTCTCATCAAAGGGCTGAAAAGCGCTTTAACGACATCGTTAAAATGACGAAAGATATGAAGTAAGAAAGGAAGAATGAAGATGGCAACCAGTAAGCAGAAGAACATGACGCCTCAGCAGCGCAACTATCAACAGCTTCAGCAGAAGCATGAAATTAAAAGGCCTGTTTTGAAGAATTGTATGAAGGCATTTTTTGTTGGTGGACTTATTTGTGTTGTCGGCCAAGCCATCAGTTACTTTTATATTTACTTTTTTGATTTTACCGAACAGAGTGTAGGAAATCCGACCGTGGCAACAATGGTCTTTTTATCAATGTTACTCACTGGATTCGGAATTTACGATCGTCTAGGACAATTTGCTGGTGCAGGAAGTGCTGTGCCTGTTACCGGCTTTGGTAATGCCGTAATCTCGGCATGTATCGAACATCGAACGGAAGGCTTTGTTTTAGGTGTGGGTGGAAATATGTTCAAGCTAGCTGGATCGGTAGTACTCTTCGGTGTTTTCTCAGCTTTTGTTGTGGCGCTTGTTAAAACGCTGTTAGTGATTTGGGGGGTTTTGTAATTGCTAAAAGGGCACCAATCTTGGATATTTACAAATCGGCCAATGATCACTGCTACCGGGGTTACTGGTGGACCATTTGAAGCCAATGGAAATTTAGCCAATGATTTCGATTTATTATATGAAGACTTATGGATGGGAAAGGAGTCTTATGAAAAAGCCCATCGTTTACTATTAGAAGAAGCAATTAAAACAGCTTTACAAAAAGGGAATGTTGAGAAAGAGCAGATTCAATTTTTATTTGCTGGAGACTTAATTAATCAAATTACGCCAACCAGTTTTGCGGCAAGGACAATGCAGATTCCATACTTTGGTCTGTTTGGGGCTTGCTCAACGTCCATGGAAGGGCTGGCCTTAGCCTCTTTTGTGGTAAATTACCAAGGGGCAAAATACGTGCTTACGGGTGCTTCAAGTCATAATGCAGCAGTCGAAAAACAGTTTCGATACCCAACAGAGTATGGAGGTCAAAAGCCTCCGACTGCACAATGGACGGTAACAGGTGCTGGAGTAGCACTTGTGCAACCAAATGAATCTGGAAAGATGCATCCAGTAACAACTTCGGCAACGATTGGAAAAGTCATCGATATGGGATTAACCGATCCGTTTAATATGGGAGGCGCGATGGCACCAGCAGCAGCTGATACAATTATGGCCCATTTCCGCGATCTTCAAATAGAACCCTCATATTATGACTTGATTGTCACTGGGGACCTCGGCCGAGTTGGTCATGATACAGCTTTCGAGTTAATCAATAAGAGTGGACTTCAATTAGAACGAAAACAATTTCAGGATTGTGGTTTATTAATGTATAAGGATGATCAGCCTGTACAATCGGGGGGAAGCGGTGCGGGATGCTCAGCCACAGCCTTGTATGGGCATTTACTGAACCAAATGAAAAAAGGTACATATAAACGAATCTTAGTAGTTGCGACGGGGGCTCTGCTATCCCCGCTCAGCTTTCAGCAAAATGAATCAATACCATGTATTGCACATGCTGTTGCCATTGAAATGAATGGAGATAAGGGGTGATCCTATGCTAGCGATGTTTTTCTGGGCATTTGTTATTGGTGGGCTAATCTGTGTTCTAGGGCAGCTTTTATTTGATGTTGCCAAGCTTACACCCGGTCATACACTAAGTTTGCTCGTTGTCATTGGAGCTATATTAGATGGTTTTGGACTTTATGAGCCCCTAGTTGACTTTGCAGGGGCAGGTGCTACCATTCCAATTACCAGTTTTGGAAATTCATTAGTCCATGGGGCACTTCAGGATGCAGAGAAACATGGGCTGATAGGAGTACTGACCGGTATGTTCCAAGTGACAAGTTCCGGTATCTCTGCAGCGATTATTTTCGGTTTTATTGGTGCACTAATTTTTAAACCTAAAGGGTAAATTAATCATTTTTAAAACCAAATTACTGAAATAGATGTCGCGCCTACACACAGTATAAAGTAATTTCATATGTTATTAATGAGATTACAGAAGTGAGGTGACATTCTATGTGCTTTGGATATGGCGGCTACGGCTACGGTGGTGGGTACGGCGGCGGTTCAACTTTTGTATTAATCGTCGTATTATTCATTCTTTTAATCATTGTTGGTGCAAGCTTCTATTAATAAACAGTAAGCTTGTATTAATGGAAGGGGTTGGCCAAAAAAAGTGGCCAGCCCTTTCTTTACTTGTCTAGCGTATGCGCCTAAGGGCGCGTACGCTTTTCCTATTTAATTCACCATTTTCCCTTTCCTTCATACAATAAAGTAGTTTATGAAGGAGCGTGATCTTTTACCATGGATAATGGATTTTTTAAAAACATTGAAAAGAAAACGGGCGTTAATATGAAAGATATCTTAGATTTAGCCAATTCATTACAAAATGCGAATTTTAAAGATGAAAAAACAGTCCGTAATGTGATTCGTCGAGTTTCTCAAATTGCCAATAAACCGGTAAATAAAGAAATGGAAGATCAAATTGTAAAATCAATCGTTAACGATGGAAAGCAGCTTGACCTTAATACAATTTCGAATATGATCAATAAAAAGTAAAAGAAGAAGACCACTTTCCTAAGTTTTAGGAATCGGTCTTCTTCTTTTTAGTAAGAGGAACTAGGAACCTTGAGCGATTTGCTTTTTTCCCTCGTCTATTTTGCGGAATAGAAATAAACAGCTGCTCCTTAGCACGAGTCATCGCCACGTAAAATAGTCTTCTTTCTTCTTCGAGTGCAGTAAAGTCACCATTTCGATAGGCTTCCAGGGCAAAATCATGCGGAAGGCTGCCATCGACTGCGCCGATCATATAAACGGTTTTGTATTCAAGGCCTTTTGAGCGGTGGATTGTACTTAGGCTGATTGCTTCATGAAAATGTTTACTTAAATTTTTGATTTCTTTATTCATCGCCGACATATGCTCGGAATGAGCTAGAAACGCTTGAATTTTGTCGAAACTTTTTGCAGCCACCTTTAAATCCTTAAGATCGTCCGATCCTTTTTCAAGTTTATTCGATTCATTTCCGCGTTTTTTTAGAAAATCAAGAAAGCCAATATCTTTCTCGACCTTTTCAATCGCAGAGTGAGGTGAAGAATGCTTTAACCCTCGAATAATCGTGACAGCTTTTTTTAATTTCTTTTCCTGAAATGCATGGGCTGTCGTTAAGTGTGCGAGTGCCTCAAGAAGACTGCAGTCTTTTAGGATACTTTGTGCTTTTAATTCCTTTAGGACTGCCTGCTTTAAAAATAATAATGGTAAAATGTCTGACATTGCTTGCGGGTCATCCTCATTTAAACTCACCTTTAGAAATGCAAGGGCGCTTCTCACAATATAGCGTTCGTAAAAAGCCTCTGCATCCAAATCGATTTTAAAAGGAAGGTTGGAGCCAGCCAGTCTTTCAAACACCGCGCGAGAACCTGCATTGGTCCGATAAAGAATGGCAAAGTCTGAAGGATTTGCACCAAGTGAAATCCTCTCCTGTATATCGGTAACAATCATTGTTGCTTCTTCCTCTTCATCATAGGGAAAAAATAACTGTGGGAGTTTTTCTGATGAAAACTGCGCTATCATTTTCTTTGTTCTTCTTACTTTATTAGCTGCAATCATTTGATTAGCAGCCGAAACAATTTCATGAGATGATCGATAATTTTGATCAAGTGTGACCATTTTGGCATATGGAAAATCTTTTTCAAATTCTAGCAAATAGCTTGGGTCACTACCCCGAAACGAATAGATCGCTTGATCATCGTCGCCAACGGCACAAACATTTTTGTGTTTTCTGGATAAAAGTTTGATCAGCTCATACTGGACCTTATTAATATCCTGAAACTCGTCAATTAAAAAATAATGAAACCGATTTTGATATTGTTCAAGCAGGGAAGGGGTGGTGGCAAACAGTTGATAGCAGCCAATTAGCATATCGTCAAAATCAAACAGACCTTCTTTTTTCTTATAGTCTTCATATCTTTTATATAAAAAGACTGCTTTTTCTTCCCATTCGGTGGTGGGCTTTACTTCATCTGGCATCAGCAGAGAGTTTTTCCATAACCCGATTTGCTGAAGGGCTAAATCATAGGCAAATTCTTTTTCGGACAAGTCGAGTTCTTTGCCAGCTTCCTTCAGGATTTTGTCTCGCTGCCATTCTTTTTTTAGGAGCATATTTGAAGACCAATTAATTGAATCATGGAACATCAGAATGCGATAAAAAATACTATGAAAGGTTCCGGTAACAAGGTGATTGATTTTATCTCGTTTCATTTGCGGATAGGAAAGCAGACGGTTCTTCATTTCAGCAGCAGCTTTTGACGTGAATGTAACGAGCATGATTGTCCTTGGGTCGATGTGTTTGTCATCTAGCATAAACGCTGTTCGTGCTGTTAAGACCCGAGTTTTGCCACTCCCTGCACCAGCAAGGACTAATAAGGAGCCTTCAGTCTCCATGACAGCAGCAGCCTGACTTCCATCAAGAACAACTCCACTGTCTGCAAGTTGCTGTAAATAAGGTGAGTGCTCCTCATGTTTGTCACTTCTTGTCTGTTTAAACGCAACTGTATATTCAATATTTATGGACTTTTTGAAAAGATCCACGCTTTGCGGGGTCTGTGTAATGGTTCTACCCTTTGGGATGTTAAATCCGTTCACTTCGGAAGATTGTTGTGAATCTACTTTTTCCATTATTACAGTGGGTTCTGGGCAATGTATTTCAGGTGAATGTGTATGGAAAAAATGGGGGTCCATCTGAATTCCTAAAAACAATCGAACGTTCCCTTTGCATACAGGGCAGCTCAGTTGACCATTTTTTCCGGCGAGAAATATTTTTTGATATTGATCCCTGCTTAATTGTTCAAGGACAATATTCTGATTTTGATAAATTGCTGTTTTCATAATTTTTTACCCTCTATATCCAAAAATCAAGACATATTCTATCATATCAAAACCTGAGGTTAACTAAAAGGGGGTCATCGATATTGGTGGAATTACCAAAAAAGCACTTACCGCATAAAGCGCCAAGTGCTTCCCTAGTTTATATTTCTTTTACCATCGTTTTATGAGGAATTCCAGCATCCATAAATTCCTCTGAGACAATCTCATAACCAAGTCCTGCATAAAAGGGAATCGCCTGTGTTTGAGCATTAAGCTTTAATTTATGAATATCTTTTTGAAGCGCATAGTTCTCGATTGCATTCATAATCACTTTTCCTGCACCAATTTTCCTTGCGTTTTTCAATACACAGATTCGCTCAACTTTTCCATAGCCATCAACAAAACGAAATCGACCAGCAGCAATTGGAGAACCTTCATCGTACATGACAAAGTGTTCTGCCTCGTCCTCGTAGGCGTCGATTTCCTCTTCGAGAGGGACATTTTGTTCGTCAACGAAAACGATTTTCCTAACTGAATAGGCATCTTCAAGTTCTTTTTGATTTTCTACAATCTTGACTGTCACTTAAACTATTCCTTTCCAAGACGAAATGTTTCATAAACGGTCCAGGAACCATTTTCTAATTGATAAAGTAGATGGAAGCGGTCAACCGTTTCTTCATGATTAATCTTAGTCATGCGCAGTGATCCAAATACATCAGAATGCTCATCATTAGAAAGATTTTGACCAATTGTGATATGAGGAACAAATACATATTCTAAGTTTTGCTCCGTAAATTCTTGATTGACTTCATTATGCAAGGCAGATAGTTCATCGGTCTTGTCCACCTTGAAATATATAACATTATTTACAGGCTGAAAAGAGCTGATTTTTGAAGTCTTTAATGTGAATGCTTTATGGCTAGCAGCTACTCTCCGTAACTTTTCAGCGTATTCCTTAGCTTCTTCTTCAGACGCTTCAAATCCAGTTTTCAATGTTAGGTGAGGTGTAATTAAAGCATAATGCGGGTCATAACGTTTTCGATAGGAATTAGCTAAATCCTGTAGTTTTTTTGATGGAAAAATAACAACTCCAAATTTCATACGTATACCTCCGTTTTGATGAACTGACCTTTTTTAAAATAAAACAAAAAATTAACCTTCCTGATATTATAGCAAATTTTCAAAAAATATTAAACGACTTATCTTGATGTATATTCTAATAAGATTAAAATAGCATTTTAAGAGCCCGTCTTAAATCTGGCTGCCAGTAGGTCCAAGTATGATTTCCGTTAAATTCTTCATAAAAATATGTAATGGGTTTTTCTGAAATTATTTTTGAAAGCTTCCGGTTAGGGGTCAGGAAATCTTCATTTTTGCCATTTGTTGTCTGAACTTCAGTTTCTTGTTCACCTATCACGTGATAGAGTTGTAAAAGCTGTCCATCCGTGAAGTTCTGGACCGAATTCAATACATTTTCATCCACATATGGAGATTGTAGAAGGACTTTTCCAAATGTATGAGGATATTGAAGGGCAGCCATTAACGAAACAGTTGCGCCCAGAGAATCTCCTATAAGCGCTCTGGTCAAGCCCATTTGATAAGTTGGAAGCTCTTGATCTAAATACGGAACTAATTCATGGGCAAGAAAGCGAATGTATTGCTGATTCTGTTCGCCTTCAGGATGGTATTTTCTGCGGCGTTCTTCTACATTCTTATAGGGTACCCCAACAATAATTAAATTTTCAATTTCCTTTTCAAAAAGATACTCGTCTGTTAATCGGCCAATTCTGCCAAGTTGAAAATAATCCCTGCCATCCTGGGCGATTAGCAGCGAATACTTATATAACGGTGAGAAATTTGCAGGCAGATAAACGAGAAGCTGTAAATCTTCTCCAAGCTCCCTGCTGTGAAAGGTAAGTTCTTTCATTGTGCCTTTTGGAAATTTCATGCAATTATTCCCCCAATAATTCGATCTTTACCTCTGCATTATAACAAAACTAAAGTGGAAATGCTTTTAATGATAGTAGGGAAGAATGATATGTGAATGTAGGTAAGAAGGATTAGTGAAGGTAGCGTTGTTTGGTGCGAGATTCAGGCATAATCGATAATATATTTTCCCGTTTAAAGGTGCGCATTTGTTTGCGCAGCAAACAATACGCACGAATGTATTCGTCGTGAACTTCCTTCACAATCAATTTCCGTTGTGAAAGTTCTTGGTTGTTGGCTAAATAAATCATTTCTAATGGAATATTTTCCTCGATTGAACGGATAAAAAGCCCATCCATTTAAATCTCACCTCTCCTTCTTGATAATATTATTATAACCGAACGTAAGTTCTTTATTCAACAAAAATAAGAACTAGTGTTCTATTTATCGAAAAATCTTTTTAGAGGAAAAAGTATTAAAGTTATTGACATTTTTAGCTTTTTTATTATAATTAGATTTGTAGCTTAATAAGAGATCTGTTAGCTCAGCTGGGAGAGCGCAACCTTGACAGGGTTGAGGTCGGGGGTTCGAACCCCTCACAGGTCATTCGGACGGTAGAAACGTTGATATAACGGTGTTCTACCGTTTTTTATTTACGATGACTTATGCGTTGACTTAATCGCAGGGTAGCGCTCCTATTTTCGACAGGGTAGCGCTGGGTTTATGCGTCTTTTGTTCCGTTGACTTAACCGAACAGGAGGCGTTTTTATTTTGGCAGATAAACGGACAGGCAAACGTGTTAAAACCGCTAGGACAACACGGAAAACAGCGCATAACCTCGATTCTTTATTCCAATCATTCAAGGCGATTAAAAAGGCGGAGGGACGTGCGGAGGGAACTCTGAATCAATACGAAGATAATTACGGATATTTTATCGAGTATCTTAATCGGCACGATATCAAGCGATCATTTAAGGAGATATCGAAGGATACCATACGTGACTACATCGTTTATATGCGTGAGAAATGGGTTAAATTCGAGGATCATAAGTTTAAGCCTGAGGAATCGATGACGGTAGGACTGTCGCCATCTACGATCAATACGCGTCTCAAGACTTTGCGTGTCATGTTTAAGTGTTTGCTAGACGAAGGACTAATCGACAGCAATCCGATGGAAGGTGTCAAGAACGTTAGCGAGCCCGAAGAAGAAATCGTTATTCTAAATGCAGATGAATTAAAACGGCTGCTCAACGTGCCTAATCAGCGTCATTATGCAGAGTTTCGCGATTATGTATTGATGCACTTCCTTATTGACGGAATGACTCGAATTAGTGAAACGTTGGGCCTTAAATATTCAGATATTGATTTCGCTACCAGAACGGTCACAATACCGGCCAGTATTGCGAAGAGTAGAAAGGCGAGAACTATTCCGATTCAATCAGTGACGGCCCGCTTATTGAAGGAATTAATTTCGGAGAATAGGGCGGACTTTGACAGCGATTATATTTTTCTTTCAAATTACGGTGAACCATTAACGCGGGATCATTTCCGCAAAAGATTAAATGGTTACGCAAAGAAAGCCAAAATTACTAAGAATGTTCATCCGCATTTATTCCGTCATACATCAGCGACTATGTTCCTGGAGTCAGGCGGAGATATACGGCACTTACAGTTATTGTTGGGACATGCGGACTTGCGAGTTGTATTGCGTTATACGCACTTATCGAAGGAATCGTTAATTAATCAGCACGAAAAGTATTCCGCGATGAATCAGATTACTGGCAAACTGAATAAGCCTCGGAAGATTAAACGATAACCATTGCGTCACCTTAACCGGTGGCGTTTTTATTTCTTGTTCAACTAACGGGGCAGGTTAGCAT